>DAOUKN010000249.1:0-6355 GCA_034421255.1 Chloroflexota bacterium
CACCCCAACGCCAGCCCCGACGCCCACGCCAGCCCCGACGCCCACACCGGAGCCCACACCCACACCGGAGCCCACGCCGACCGCTCTAGCCGCAAGTCCTACACCCGAACCGCCCGCCCCTGCGGCCGCGCATGCGATCGAGGTCGACACCGACACGCGGTGGCAAGAGGTGTTCGACGTGCTCTCCGCCCCCGAGCAAGCGTGCATCCGCGACGTCCTGGACGCCGCGACGTTGGCAACTGCGCTGAATCGCCTGGTCATGAGCGCAGGCGACACCTTGGAGCAGTGGGAAGCCTCGCTATTCGCATGCCTCGCTCCAGATACCGTGCGCGCCGTCCTCCTCTCCGGCATGATCACCAGCATGCAAGAGGAGGTGGAGGTGAGCGAGGAGGAGATTTCCTGCTTGCGGGAATCGGCGGCCGATATCGATGCCGCCGCCTTGGTTGCCTCCGCCGACGCCTCCGTGGTGGCCGCCGGTTTCATCCCCCTCTTTGTGCGCTGCCTTCCGGACCAGTTCCTTTCGCCCATGCTGGCGGGAATCGGCGTGGACATGGACGCGGCGAGCGCGGACGAAAGGTCGTGCCTGCGCGAGTGGGCGGCCGATGCCGATTGGTCCGCGCTTTTCGGCGCCGTTTCCGCTGACGACATCGTCGGCGCCGCGGCCTTCATGTCCGGCCTCGCCTCATGCCTGCCGGACCAGGTCCTTCCTCTCATGCTAGGGGAAATGGGCGCGGACCTGGACGCGTTGAGCGCGGACGAAAGGGCCTGCCTGCGCGAGTGGGCGGTCGACGCCGACTGGACCGCCCTGCTCAGCGCCATTTCCGCTGACAACCTCGTCGGGGCCGCGGCCTTCATGTCGGACCTGGCCACCTGCCTGCCGGACCTATTCCTCTCCCTAGTGCTGACGGGAGCGGGCGTGGAGCTGGGCGACTTGAGCACGGACGAAAGGGCCTGCCTGCGCGAATGGGCGGCTGACGCCGACTGGACCGCTCTCTTCAGGGCGACGTCCACCGACGACCCCGCGGTGCCGCCAGAGTTTGCCGCAGGCCTGATTGCTTGCGCTCCAGACCTGTTGCTGCCCAGCCCGAGCGGAGAACAAGCGATCCCATCCGCCGGCGCCGACGACCACGCCAACGGGCAGGATGAGACCACGGCGGCAATGATCGGGGAGCCCGTGCCGGGCACGCTGAATTTCGCGGGCGACGCTGATCGCTTTGTGTTCCAAGCCGAGGCCGGCCAGCTCTATCAGATCGACGTGGCGTTGGGCACCCTGGCCGACTCGGTGGCGACGCTCTATGACGCCGACGAAGCGGTGCTGGCGTCCAACGACGACTACGAAGACTCGGGAGCCTCCCGCATCGTTTGGGAAGCGCCGAGCACCGGTGAGTACTACGTCGTGGTCACCGGCTACGGCGCCAACACCGGCTCGTACACCCTGACGGTGGCCGCGTCCGACATCGTGGACGATCACGCGAACGCCATCTCGGACGCCACCGCCGTGACGTTCGGGGAGCCGGCCCAGGGCGCGTTGGACTACGGGGACGACGCCGATGTCTTCGTGTTCCAAGCCGAGGCCGGCCAGCTCTACCAGATCGACGTGGCGCTGGACACCCTGGCGGACTCGGTGACGACGCTCTATGGCACCGACCAATTCCTGCTGGCGTTCAGCAGCGACCAAGCAGACTCGGCGACCTGGCGCCTCATTTGGGAAGCGCCGAGCACCGGCGAGCACTACCTCGAGATCACCGGCTTCGGTACGAACACCGGCTCATACACCGTGACGGTGGCCGTGTCCGACATCGTGGACGATCACGCGAACGCCAACGCGTTGGCCACCGTTGTGGCGGTCGGAGAGACCGTGCCGGGCGCGTTGGACTACAAGGACGACGCTGACGTATTCCTTTTCCAGGCCGATGCCGGGGAGACTTACCAGATCGACGTGGCGCTGGGCACCCTGGCCGACTCGGTGGCGACGCTCTATGACGCCGATGAATTGCCGCTGGCGTCCAACGACGACCATGCAGACTCGGCGGCCTCGCGGATCACGTGGGGCGCTACGAGCGCAGGCGCGTACTACGTGGAGGTCACTAGCTTCGACGAAAATACCGGCTCGTACACCTTGACAGTGACCGTGTCCGATGTCGCGGACGATCACGCGAATGCCATCGCGTTGGCCAACGTCGTGACGGTCGGAGAGTCCGTGCCGGGCGCGTTGGACTACGAGGGCGACGCTGACGTCTTCCTGTTCCAGGCCGAGGCCGGAGAGCTCTACCAGATCGACGTGGCGTTGGGCACCCTGGCCGACTCGGTATTGGCGCTGTTTGACGCCGACGAATTGCTGCTGGCGTCCAACGACGACTACGAGGACTCGGCGGCCTCGCGCATCGTTTGGGAAGCGCCGAGCACCGGCGCATACTACCTTGAAGTCACCGGCTTCGGTGCAATCACCGGCTCATACACCCTGACGGTGGCCGTGTCCGACATCGTGGATGATCACGCCAACGCCAACGCGGAGGCTACCCCCGCAATGATCGGGGATCCGGTGCCGGGCACGCTGGATTTCTCGGGCGACGCCGATCGCTTCGTGTTCCAGGCCGAGGCCGGCCAGATCTACCAGATCGACGTGGCGTTGGGCACCCTGCCCGACTCGGTATTGGCGCTGCTTGACGCCGACGAATTGCCGCTGGCGCTCAACGACGACTACGACGAATCCAAAGCCTCGCGCATCGTTTGGGAAGCTCCGAGCACCGGCAAGTACTACGTCGTGGTCACCGGCTTCGGGACAAACACTGGCTCATACGCCCTGACGGTAGCTCGTGGGTGAAAAAAGCCGCGGCCATCATGGTCGGGGTGGATGGCAATGGCGGCAACAGGTAGTCGAGGAGCGGGCCTGAGACCCGCCCCATCGCCACTCTGGACGCCGACGTGATCACTCGTCGTCAGCCTGCCGCCCCGCCTGCAGCAACTGCCACGGACCTAATACCCCCGGCCAATGGGGCAGACGAAGGCCAGCGGGCGACCCTGGGCGAACCGGCGCAGGTTGGCGTGGAAGATCTGCTGACGCTCGGCGGCAAGCGTGGTGCTCAATGCCGAGGTGTGCGCCGAGATGAGGATGTTGGGCGCGGTCCATAGCGGACTGTCCTGCGGCAGCGGCTCCGTGGACGTCGCGTCGATCCCCGCGCCCGCGATGTGGCCGCTGTGCAGCGCTTCGGCCAGCGCGTCCTCATTCACGATCCCGCCGCGGGACACGACGATGATGTGCGAGCCCTCGGGCATCAGCGCCATGCGCTCGGCATTGATCAGGTTGGCCGTCGCGGGAATGAAGGGCGAAGTGACGACCAGCCAGTCCGTGTGCCGCAGCATCTCGTCCAGTTCCTCGGGCGGGTAGACCTTGCGCACGCCGGCGGGAACGTCGGTAGGGCTGGGATCCATGGCATGGACGTGCATCCCGAACGGCAGCGCACGCTGGGCAACGGCTCGCCCGACGCCCCCCATCGAGAGGATTCCCAGACGGCTTCCGTCGAGCGGCAGCATGCGGTAGTTGTATTTGACCGTGTCCCACACGCGCTGCCGCTGGTCGTCCAGCGACTCCACCAGATGGTGCGCCAGGGCCAGGATGAACATGAACGCGTGATCGGCCATGGGATTGGTGTGGGGACCCGGCGAGTTGGTGATGACGACGTCGGAGGCGACGATCTCCGGCACCTTCATCAGCCGGTCGATGCCCATGCCGGGATTGTGGATCCAACGGAGGCGCGTGGCCGCTCGCATTTCGTCGCTGGTCGGGGTGCCGTAGAAGGCATCCGTGTCGACGACCTCGCGCAGCCGCTCCTCGGGAGTCTGCGGCTCGACGAAGGTCGCGTCGGGAAACTCCGCGCGAAGCTCGTCCGTGGGCAGGACGTAGTAGTCGGCGTGGGGGACTATCAGCACCTTCATGGCAGCGTCTCCAGGCCGCGTGGCCTCAGCGGCGGCTGCCAAGAAAGTAGCCGGGCGGCGCGAGCCCGTCTATTCGCGCCGCCGAAGCAGGGGGAAACGCGCCGGCGGCGGCCCGGGCGTGCCCGAGCCGCCGCCGTGGGGGAGCTGGTTACGCGACCGTGACTTCGATTCGCTTGGGCTTGCTGGTCTCCAGCTTGGGCACGGTCACCGTGAGCACGCCGTCGGCGTAGCTGGAGGTCGCGGCTGCGGCGTCCACGCGGTCGGACAGGCGCAGGGCGCGGTGGAAGCTGCCGGCGCGACGCTCGCGCAGCACGTAGCCGTCACCCGCGGCCTCGTCCGCGTCGGCGGTCTTCGCCTGGATGGTGAGCACGCCGTGCTCGACCGATACGTCAATGTCGTCCTTGGGGACGCCGGGCAACGACGCGCTGATCTCGATCGCGTTCTCGTCCTCGCGGACGTCGACCGGCAAGACCCACGTCGATGCGCGGGTGGGCAGCGCCGAGCGCCGCCAGGGGCGCCCAATGGCGTCGTGAATGCCGAGCAACTCGCGGAACGGGTCCCAACGCTGAATGGTGGCCATCGTGTCCTCCTCCGTGCGGTCCGACGTTCGGACCGACGTTTCGATCTGTCGGAGGTATCGTAAGACTTGAGTGTCTAACTATCAAGTAAGTTTCCTCGCAGTACGCAGGTATTTGGCGGCGGCTAAGGGAAGGGCGCGAGACTGAAGGATTCCCAGGCTGCACGCAGCCTGGGCCACCGGGCAGGCGGTGGCCCGATCGAGTGCCGCGCGTCAGGAGTCGAGGGGCGTCGAGATTCTGGGCTGCCCCTTAGATTCCTCGCTGCGCTCGGAATGACAGATAAGGACGACTGCCCGTTGTTCGGGACCGACGTTAGGCGGGTGGCGACCAGTCGGGCAGGCGGCGGCGCCAGACCTTGTCGACGGCGTCGCGAATGAACAGCGCCTGGCTCCAGTTATCCGTGAAGACCGACAGCCGGTAGCCGCTGGCGATCATCTCGGGGCAGGTCCACAGCGTGGCACCGGGGGCCGCCGCCTCTAGCCACAGCTTGATGAGCTCGTCGACGAACTCGATCCAGTCGTGAAACTCGGGCGTGGGATTGCCGTCAGAGTCGATGACCGGCACCTGCGCGTGATGCCCATTGAAGGCGCGCAGGTGAAACCAATTCGAGTTTTGGACCAGCTCCGGCCGGTCCAGCAGGCGGCCGGCGAACGGCGGTGGCAGGTGCTTGATGACGGCCGGATGGGAGTGGTCCCACACCATGGGCAGCAGCCGGCCTTCGGCCTTGGCGAAGCCATCCGCCAGGGCGTAGGCCTTCTCCGGCGTCTCGGTACACGTGTCGCGATGCACCTCGATCGCCGCCTCGATCCCAATCTCTTCCGCCGCGGCGAGCGTCCGGCGGGCCAGCGCCACCGCCGAGCGCGTGGGCGTGTCGTGGTTGCCCATCTGCACGTTCACCGTCGCCGCGCCGGCTTCCTGCGCCGCCGTGAGCGCCGGTCGGACGTCGCGCGCGGTTTCGATGTCGGCGGTGCACCAGAACAGCAGGCCCGAGTCTTCCACCATTTGGCGGCTGATGGGCGGCGTGCGTCCCGTGAACCCGTCGAACCCCGCCCCGGCCACCTCCGCGATCTTGCGTTCGAAGCTCCATTCGCTGTCCGGGCTGGGGTGGCCCATGAAGCTGTTGATCGCGGCCAACTGAAGGAGTCTGGGTGGTTCGGGGGATGCCTGTGCCGCCATGGTTGTCGCCTGGGATGGGGGGATCAGGTGAGCGTCAGGGTAGCAGCGGCGTCTGGACCACGAGCGGGTGGGAGTGGCGTAGGCTGACACGGCGCGTGAGCATGCCGGGATGCAGGAGGTGGAGTCGATGAGCGAGGCGGAGCAACCGCGCGTGGTGGAAGTTGGTCAGGGGCGACGCGACTACGTGCCGGGCGTGGCGCTGGAATGGCTGGCGGACGCGAACCTGACGCCCGGCAGCGGGATGACGCTTGGGCGTGCCCAGTTCGAGCCGGGTTCATCGAATCCGGAGCACTACCACCCCAACTGCCACGAGCTGGTGTTTGTCGCCGAGGGCACGATCGAGCACACACTCGGATCGAAGACGGTCACGCTGTCCGCGGGATCGCTGTTGCACGTGCCCCAGGGAGTGCGGCACCGGGCGCGCAACGTCGGCGAGGACACGGCGACGCTGCTGGTGGCGTTTTCGAGCGAAGCGCGGCAGACGGTCTTCCTGGACGACGCCGAAGGGTAGGGCGTCGGAGCGGACAGCCTGATGGGACTGTGCCGGCCGGCCCCCTCACCCCAACCCTTGTATGTGCCAGGGCGGGTATGTTCCGAGGACTCTCGGAATGTCCGAGGGCATAGCCCGGGCCGGGACAGACCGATTAACCCTGGGGCCCTTGCGA
>DAOUKN010000250.1:0-8331 GCA_034421255.1 Chloroflexota bacterium
GACGAGATGGCGACGCTGACGCACGCGGTTTCGTCGGCGGACCCGAACTACAACAGCGCCGCCCTCATCAAGGCCAAGGTCGATGCCCTCACGGACGACGCGACGGACGAGGCCAAGGCCGCCGCCGAGAACGCGCTGAAGGTGATGATTGATGTCACGGACGTCAACGTCGGTGTCAGGATCAGTACAGACACCGTCGCGGTGGACGAAGGCGACACTAGTGGCAACACCTACACGGTGGCGCTGCAGTCGGCGCCCACGCACGACGTGACCGTCCGCATCAGCAACGACAACACCGACGTGACCGTTTCCCCGGACACCCTGACGTTCACACCGGACGATTTCGCTGCGAAAACCGTCACAGTGACGGCCGCTGAAGAGCTTGCGGCCAATGAGGACCGCAGCGATGAAAGCGCCACGCTCATGCACGCGATTTCCTCCGACGACCTCCGGTACAACGCCCTCTCCGACCAGACGGTGACGGTCAATGTCAAGGACAACGACCCCAGCCTCACGCTCAGCGCGACCGAGTTGGACGTGCTGGAGGGTGAAAGCGACAGCTTCATGGTGAAGCTGGCCGCGGATCCCGACAGTGATCGCACCAACGAGGTCGGCGTGGAAGTGAAGGTCGAGGTCAGCGGCAGCGACGGCGTGACCGTGGAGCCGGCCGAGTTGACGTTCACGTCGGACAACTGGGACGACGAGCAGACCGTCACGGTGACGGCTGTCGCCGACGAGGACGACCGCGATGAGACCGCCACGGTCACCCTCACGGTCCCTGCGGTAGCCACCTCTGACTTTGGTGACATTCAGGTCTACATCGCTGAGTTCACCCAGACGGTGTCGATCCTCCTCACGGAGCCGGCGCCGGAGCCGGTGACGGTCCCCGGCCCGAGCACTACGGTCACGGTCACGCAGACCCAGACGGTCACCCGGACCCAGATCGTTGAAGTGCCGGTGCAGGTGCCAGGGCCAACGCAGCCAACCGTGATTGGCGACAGCGGCCAGGCCGTGGCCTCCGAGGTTGACGGCCGCGTGCAGATCACCCGGCGCGACGGCGGTCCCTCGCTCGCCATCAGCATCGGCGGATTCATCCGCGACGCGTCGCTCGGCCAGACCTACCAGGTCGTGCGCCGCGGTGACGGCAAGATCGTGCGGCAGTGGGTCTCCCCCAACAGCCCGCTGGTCTACCAGATCCCGTGGGCCGTCGTGAACACCCAGTTCACCGTCCCGACGGGCGTCGTGCTGGCGATCCCGCTGGACGATCAGGCCGGCTCTGAGGGCCAGCTCGTGCGGCGCTTCGATGGTGGCGACGACCGCATCTTCAGCTACCACATGGGCCAGTGGCGGCACGTGCCGGACATCCCAACGTTCCAGGCCCTCGGCCTCTACTGGTGCGACGTGACCGCCGCGGACGCGGATTTCTTCAACCGCATCCGCATCGGTCCGTCGCATCCGGCCACCGACCAGCCCGCCAGGGCCGACTACCCCAGCTGCTCCACTGGATAAGTTGAGGAGGTCGGCCTAGCGGATAGGCGAATGGCCCCCGGAGCGCCCCCCGCTCCGGGGGCCTTCGCCTATCCGCATCGCTGAAACAGACGCGACGACAACCGCAACAACTCGAATCGGGGAATCTAATGAATCTAATGTCGGAGTGGCTCATCACCAGCATGATCTTCATGCTGGTAGTGGTCGGCATAGCTCTGCTGGCCGAGATCGTCACGACGATCAACCAGTTGCGCAGCTGATGCAACGCCGCGACGCAAAGTGACCCCCTACCCGCTTGCGCCTGACCGACTCTCCGCAGGCCTTCGCCAATTCTTGCGTGGGACGCGTTGAAAGGCCCCGAACCGTGTGCGAAACCCGAATGATCAGGGTCATGATCGTCGTCGCGCACGCCATGCTGCGCGACGGGCTGCAGACATTGCTGGAGGGCGCGGGGGACCTCGAGGTCGTGGGGCACGGCGGCGACGGCATCAAGGCGGTGGAAGGCGCCCGCGATGCGCATCGCGTCGAAATTGGCGGCGCCTCGAATCAAGCGTCAGCCACCTCGCCGTCAGCCCAGAGCCAGCGAGTCAGTTGAGGGACATCATCCGCCGGCGTACGGGCAGACGCGCGACAATGCCCGCGTCAGCGACGACCGCGCCGGTCGGACTCTTGATCCCACGGGCGCAGGAGAACGACCGTGTTGCGACTCGAACGACACACATTCGGCGAATCAATCAACGCGGTTGAGCTGCTGCCCGACGGTCGCCTCTGCAGCTGGACCACCGAAGGCCCGGGCTTCTACATCGCGCTCGAGCAAGGCATCTTCGACGACCCGTGGGCGGGGCAGCATCTCACCGTCCGGTACGGGAGCTACGCCGACGGCACCGTCACCTGGGACGAGCCGCAGCGCGTGATGGAGCTTCCCCTTGGCTTCGGCTATTGGGGCAGCGGCCCGATGCTCGTGGATCGCGACGGCGCCATCCACCTCTTTGGCAAGCGCGTCCTCATCTGGCCCAAGGACATCGAGCGTCCCGGACGCGACGAGCTGCGCTGCGACGTGTATCACGTCGTGTCGCGCGACGGCGGCGCCACCTGGGACGGGCCGCAGCGCATCGACTACGGCCACCCCTACACCGGCGCCCTGCGCCAGGCCGCCCAGCTCGAAAACGGCCGAATTCTGCTGCCGCTGGAGTACTACGACTGGGACCAGACGGAGGGCATGTATTGCTGCAAGACCTGCTACTCCGACGATGGCGGGCGCACCTGGCGCAACGACTCGACCGACCTGCACGTGGCCTCGGGGGGACGGCACAGTCACTCCGGGGCCAATGAGCCCACGCTGACCCAGCTGGGCGACGGTCGCGTCTACAAGATCATCCGCACGCCCAGTCGCTGGCAGTACGAGTCGTACTCGGACGATGGCCGGATCTGGTCGGAGGCAGCGCGCAGCCGGTTCAAATCGGCCAATTCTCCGGGCTATCTATTGCGTCTGCGCGACGGGCGGCTGCTGTTTACCTGGAACAACACCCAGGGTCCGCCATTCGGCGGCGAGCGCAAGGAGGTCTACAGCTCGCGGCACGTGCTGAACGCGGCTGTCTCCCACGACGATGGGCGCACCTGGCACGGCTACCGGGAGTATGCCCGGCAGGCGCTGCCGGAGCTGCTGAACGACCAGGTCAGCTACCCGCGCATGCTGGAACTGCCCGACGGTCGCGTGCTGATGATGTTCAACCACATCACCGACGCCTGGATGCACGTGGTCACGGACTACGCGGTCTTGGATCCGGACCGACTCGACGAGACCGAGGACGGCGACGATTTCGAGCACGGATTGGACGGCTGGTCGACGAATGGCACCGCGGGCGCATCGGTGGTGGATTCGGACGGCGGACGCGTGCTGCGACTGCGGCACACCGGCGATTTGCCGCTGGGCGTCGAGCGCAACTTCCCCATTGGCGCGCGGGGCACGGTGTCCTTCAAGATACGCCGCGACGAGGGCTCCGCCGGCGTCGACCTGGCGCTCGACGAGACCTTCTGGCGGCCGGACGACCGGCGACCGGATGCGGCGGTTGAACTCGCGCTGGACGCGGGGACGCTGACCGCCGGCGTCTGGACGCCGGTGACGGTTCGCTGGGACATCGCCGCCGGCACGGCGACCGCGTCAATGGGCGATTGCGGGCGCACCGTACCCATCCGGGACGGGCGCCTGGGACTGAGCTATCTCACGTTGTACGGCCGGGCGACCGCGGCCGAGGGCGGCGCGACCGACATGCGCCGGCTGCGGGTGCGGGTGCAGAACGACTGAGGCGGACTCGAAGACCCGGCGCGTCGCCGTCAGGCGACGGCGAGATCGACCCAGAGGCCCCAGTGGTCGGACGCGAACAGATCGTCCGTGCGATGCCGGGTGCCGAAGCGCCCGTTGTCGGCGATGCGGACCGGCGCGGACTCACGGCGGTGAACCAGGGTGTGGTCGATGCGAATGGGCTGGGCCTCGGGATGGTGCGCCGAGTTCCGATACCCGGACTCCACGGCCCACCGGTTGAACATGGACGAGCTCGTCGGCCACGTGGGGGGCGCGGTGGAAAGGGCGGGCACCGACTCGAGTCCTACGGTCTGCATGAGATAGAACAGCAGGGAGCTGTGCGACTGCAGATTCACGTCTCCCAGCAGCACGAGCAGGTCGGACTCGCCCGCCAGCGGGGCCAGCGCCTGGGCCAACTCAGGCACGGCAGCCTGCTGGGCGGCCCGCAACGACGACATTGGCAGGTGCGTGGTTGCCACGGTGGCCCGGAATCCACCGATCTCCCACTGTGCGGCGAGGAGCCACGGCTCGTGAAAGCCGAGGTCGGCGACGCTATCGCGGTCGGCCAAGCGACGTCGCGATGTGCTGGCCGGAGGGACGCGCGCGAGCAGGGCGGGACCCATCCGCGCGGAAGGGTCCACGGTCGGCGCGTCGATCCACTCGATGAGCGGAATGCCGGTGTCGCCGGCCACTTGCTCCGGCGTGGATTGGGCGGTCTCCCAGGGACGGTGCGCATCGCGAGCTTCGTGGAGCAAGACGATATCGGGCTTGAGGTCGGCGAGCTCCGCGGCGACGAGCGGGCGGCGGCGCTCCCACTCCCAGGAGAAGCCCCAGATGTTCCACATGGCGATGCGCAGCCTTGGCGGCGGACCATCTGAAGCACTGCGCGCCGCGCTCGGAGCCGTCGCCATTACCTGCCTCTCTCCTCAGTTCAGGATGCCGTCGCAGCCTGGATACGCCGTCGACCGAAGACGCGCTCTGTATCGTGCCCCACGTTGCGCGGCTTGAGCCGCTGCGGAAGCGTGGTGACGCCAGCTAGGCCACCACGACTAAGTGCGGCGGGGCCCACATGCGCCACCCGGCCGCCGTGGGATCAAGACCGTAAATTTGGCGCGGGGTCATCACGGGCGTGTCGGAAGCCCAGGGCGCCCGCGAGTTGTGCTGAAAGATCTTGATGCCACGCCACTCAATCTGCGGGTAGGCCGTGGGGCTGGTGATGGCGTTGTACTTAGACACCTTGGCGTTGGGGCTGCCGAAGCCATCGGCGTCGAAGACCAGCTCAACCTCAGGATAGATCTGGATATTCTGCTTGCCGGTAACCATCGACCAGGAGTCAGAGACTGCGTCCACGAACTGATGCACGATGAGCACTTTCTTGTGGGAGAGGCCCTCCTCGCGCACGTACCTGGCCAGAATGGCCTGGACCTGGTTAATGCTGTGCGCGGAGAGGCTTCCAGTCGGCTTGCCCGGCGTGACCTGGTCCGGCGCGGTGGCGAACTCGGGATCAAGCGCCACGTGCACGTTGGGATAGGCCAGGTAGCCAGCGTCGATCATTCGCCGGATGAAGTAGGTGGGCGAGAGGCGGCCGATCTGGCTGTCGAGGATCACGGCCATGCCGCGATCCGCCGCGGGCTTGATGTACTCCTCGATCAGATCCACGCCCGACGCGTCGAGGAAGATCATGCAGCTGTCGTCCGCGCCGCGGCAGTTGCGAGCCAGCGCGTAGATCAGGTGCGGCGCCACCATGACGGGCGCTTCGGCGAAGTCCGACATCCCGTGAACCCAGGGCTCGACGCCGCGTTCCAGCTCATCAAACGAGTTGATCGCCCCGAGCATCCCGAGCACCGGGGCCACGCCGAAACTGCGACCGTAGACCGAGAGCAACGAATGTCTCTGAAGGACCGATAGCGGTCCGAGCGGCGTGGCCGGCAGCACGTGCGACCACCAGTCGCAGATGCCGGGATCGGGCTCGGCAGCCTCGCAGATGAGGTCCGCGATTGATTCCGGAGGTTGAGGAGGGTCGAATTCGGCGGGTGGGTGAATACTTCCTACCGCGCCGTTGGGGTCGGTCGCCGCCGATGCAGCGGCCACCCTCCCCAAGAGCGTGCCTGCCGCGCCTCCCGACAGCAGCCCCAGGCCGTGCCTGAGGAATGAGCGCCGATCAAACATTCCTTATGTGTAATTTTACCAGCAGAATCGGTTGGGGATACAAGATATTGGCGAGTTTCACGAGAATCCCCCACATATCGCGTAGCTGCACGGCCGGGTCGCCGCGAAAGGCTGGATGGCGCCGACTAGGCCACCACGACCAGGTGTGGCGGCGCCCAAATGCGCCAGCCGGCCGGCGTTGGGTCGAGGCCGTAGATCTGGCGCGGGGTCATCACGGGCGTATCCGAGAAGCGGGGCGCATGCGGGTTGTGCTGGAAGATCTTGATGCCGCGCCACTCGAGCTGGGGGTAGGCCGTGGGGTCGGTGATGGCGTTGTATTTGTGCACCTTGGCGTTGGGGCTGCCAAAGCCGTCGGCGTCGAAGACCAACTCAACTTCCGGGTAGATCTCAATTTCCTGTTTACGGGGCACCATCGACCAGGAGTCAGAGACTTCGTCGACGAACTGGTGCACGATCAGCACCTTCTTGTGGGAGAGGCCCTCCTCGCGGACGTAGGAGGCCAGGAGGGCCTGGGCCTGGTTGATGCTGTAAGCGGAGAGGGTCCCGATGGGATGGCCCGGCATGTCCTGGTCCGGCTGCGTGGCAAATTCGGGATCGAGCGCCACGTGCACGTTGGGATAGGCCAGATACCCGGCGTCGATCATTCGCTGGATGAAGTAGGTGGGCGAGAGGCGGCCGATCTGGGTGTCGAGGATCACGGCCATGTCGCGGTCTGCCGCCGGCTTGATGTAGTCCTCGATCAGATTCACGCCGGACGCATCGAGGAAGATCATGCAGGAGTCATCGTCGCTTTGGCACGGGCGCGCCAGCCCGTAGATGAGGTGCGGCGCAACCGTGACGGGCGCGTCGGCAAGCTCCGACATGGCGTTGACCCAGGGCGCGACACCTTGTTCCAGCTCGTCGAACGAGTTGAGCGCCCCGAGCATCCCCAGGATCGGGGCCACGCCGAAACTGCGGCCGTAGACCGTGAGCATCGGTTGTGCCTGCAAGACCGACAGCGGTTCGGGTGGCGCGGGCGGCGGCAGGTCTAACCACGGCTCGCACTCAGTAGGATCGAGCTCGGCAGCCTCGCAGATGAGCTCGATGATCGATCTGCGACCGGCACCTTCGGACCCGGCGTCCGGCGTTGGGCCACCGGGAACGGAATATGCGTCCGGCGGACCCGACGCAGCGGCCAGCCCTCCCCAAAGTGCTCCTGCCGCGCCTCCCGACAGCAGCCCCAGGCCGTGCCTGAGGAACGAACGACGGTCGAACATTCCTCTAGGCTCACTATATCAGAAAATTGCTTTATGTAAACAGCATCTGCCGAAAATATGCCCTTTCACCACATATTTCGTAAACACACACGTACTTCAGTTAGCAAGACCATCAGCGAATTCACGGAGACCCGCACAATGGCGTCGTCGCGGACCGGCTTGCCGAGATCGCTCCGGCGGACCGAATCTCAGGACGGGCCGGGCGTGTCGACGAGCGCGGGTCCGAGACTCGCCCCTACGTCGAGCTTCCAGTACGCCCCAGGTTCGACCGATCTGGAATCCGGCGCCCGGCGGAGTGACGGAGGAGTTTCGCGACGATTGCCTTCCAGGGGAAGGAGGTCAGCCAGAGCTTTCCTAGGCCCTGGCGCTGGTTAGCGATCGCGACTGGCGGCTCGGTTGGGCTTCCAGCACCTCGATCTTGCAGGCGCAGATTTTGTATTCGGGAATCTTGGAAATTGGGTCGAGGGCGTTGATGGTGAGCAGGTTGGCGGCGGCTTCGACGAAATGCCAACTCATGTAGACCGTGCCGGGCGGGACGCGGCGGGTGATCCAGGCGCGGGCCTCGAGGCTGCCGCGGCGGCTGCTGACGCGCACCAGCCCGCTCTTGGGAATGCCGAGCCGGTCGGCGTCCTCGGGCGACACCTCCACCAGCGGCTCGGGATAGGCATCGTCGAGTCGCGACCGGCGGCTGACCGAGCCGGTGTGCCAGTGGTAGAGCACCCGACCGGTGTTGAAGATGAAGGGATACTCCGCGTCGGGAATCTCCACGTTTTCGGTCCAGTCGACCGGCGTCATGGTGGCTCTGCCGTCACTGGTCGGGAAGCGGTCGCCGAAGAGCCACAGCGCGCCGGGATCGTTGGCGTCGTAGCACGGCCAGCGGAGGCCACCCTCGCGGTCGAGCCGGGCGTGGCTGAGCCCGGCGTGGCTGGGCGTGAGCCGCGCAATCTCGTCAAAGATCTCCGCCGGGGTGTTCAGGCGAGGGTCGTAGCCCATCCGCCGTGAGAGGTCCAGGACGATTTCCCAGTCCTGCCGGGCTTCGCCGGGCGGGTCCAGGATGGACCTGACGCGTTGCACGCGGCGATCTGTGTTGGTGAAGGTGCCGTCCTTCTCGGCCCA
>DAOUKN010000251.1:0-6020 GCA_034421255.1 Chloroflexota bacterium
GCTCGCCGGCAGCGCTCCAGCGCCGCCGGATCGCGGCGGCAGATCGCCACCAACTCGCTGGACGCGTGCGCTTGGATGGCCGGCGCCACGGCCTTCACCGCAATATCGCCGAAGCCCACGATGCCCCAGCGCAGCATCAGCGGCGCCTCACGGGCGCCGGTTCACCCATCATCGGCGGCGGGCCGGGCGCGCGCATGTCGTCGCCGGCGTCCCCGTCACCCCGGCGAAGAGCCTGCCCCGTATTCGATACGGGGCCGGGGTCCAGGTCCGACGCACACGGCCGAGACCTCGGCTGGATTCCGGCTTCCGCCGGAATGACGGGCGGGGGCGGGCGCTTCATTGGACTGACAACGCCCGCGCGGCGGCGCCGCGCCGAGCTAACCCCCGGCCCCGCGCCAGATCCGCAGGCCGGAGGGCCCGACCACCAGCACGAACAGCGGGTCGATGAACGCCCACAGCGTGCCGCTGTCCTGGTCGCTGAACACGCCGAACCAGTTCCAGAAATACCAGAGGAACAGCCCCAGCGCGGCGTAGAAGACGACGTTCACTTCGAGCGAGGTTCGCGTGTTCGCCTCCCCGGCGTCCATGTTTCGCTTACGGGCAAAGCTCCCGAGCAGGACGATCACCACGCTCACGGCCATGAACCAGTTGAAGACCTCCCACACGGTGAAAGGCTCATCACCGCCCGGGTGATACAGCGGCGTGATGATGAAGTTCACACCCACCGCCACGGCCACGAGCATTTGGTAGGCCGCCACGATCCGCAATGCGATTTGTCTAGGCTCCACCGTTCCCCCCATTCGCACGCGAGTGCCGCGGCGCCCGTCGCCAACAGTTACGGGCCGATGCCGTGGCTTGCTGCTGCGGCGCCAATGTAGTGGATGGCATCCGCCCTGTCTTGCCGCGCGCCCTTCGTGCCGTAGAGCGGGTAGGGGCGGTTCGCGAACCGCCCGTCCCAATTCAGCGGCGGGTTGCCACGCCGCCTAGCGCAGCCCCCTGAACAACGCCGTCAGCTGCTCCGCGCCGATCGCGCCCCCAATCCGGAGGGCGACGTCGCCGTCCGCGTTGATGAACACCCAGGTGGGAAAGGCCGTCAGGCCGAAGGCGCGCAGCACGGTGTCGTTCGTGTCCACCAACACCGGCGACGTCCACCTCTCGCGCTCGAGCCACGCGTCCGGCGGGTAGTTGGCCCCCTCCTCCTCGATCGCGGTGGCGACGCCGTAGAGGTCGACGTTATCCGGCTTGCCCCCGCCGTCGATCCAGTCCTGGACCTCCGGCACCTCCGTCTGGCAGTGCGAGCACCAGTGCGCCAGGAACAGGACCACCTTCATCCGTCCGTCGTTGACGATGGCGACGCCGCGGCCGTCGAAGTCCGTGCCCCGGACCTCGGGCGCGGGGAGGCCGAGCGCGCTGTCGGGCGCTGCCGGTGTAGTCGGGCAACGGGTCGCCCGAGATTTCCGGGTCCCGCACGACCCCAATCCCAGCCTCTTCGCCCGGCTCGCCGCAGGCGGCCATTAGCGCCATCAGGCCGGCCGCGAGCGCGACGCCGGCCAGTCCGGCGGTTCGAGCCACCCAACGCCTCACAGGCGCGACCTCCCAGCGGCAAGCCCGTCAAACCCCATGGTAGGCCAATGACGCCGCCCGCCCGCGCGGTTCGGCAGCCCCGCCCGGACTCGAACCGGGGCGCGTGGTTTAGGAAACCACCGCTCTATCCAACTGAGCTACGGGGCCAAAGCTTCGCCGCCAAGAGTAAATCGCACGGCTATCGCGTGGAAGAGACCATGAGTTTCAGGCGGAATCCGTAGGCGCTCGGACCCGAAGGCTGCCCACGGTAGACGCCTTGCCGGCTCTCGGACTTCGCGGCGGGTACATTGTCGTATTGTTCTCTACTAGGCGACGTGGAGGCCTGTTCAAGGCTACTCATAGTCGTATACAATACGACTTACCGTTGGTGTGAACAGAACTATTCGACATGCTTTTCCACACCCCGCCGCTTGACGAGCAGGAAGCGGACGTCTGCGCGCGCGTGGATGACCTGCGCCGTGCGCTGCGCGGTCAGGTTTCCGAGCAGCGGCGCTGGACCGGATTGCTGCGGCAGGTGGCGTCGGCGCGGGCGATCCAGGGCTCCAACAGCATTGAAGGGCTGAACGTCTCGCTCGACGACGCCGTAGCGGCCGTGGGCGGCGGCGAGCCGCTGGACGCTTCCGAGAAAGTGTGGGCGGCAATCCAGGGCTACCGCGAGGCCATGACGTTCGTCCTGCAGCTCGCGGACGATCCGCACTTCGCCTACGACACATCGCTGATCCGAAGCCTGCACTACATGATGATGCAGTACGACCTAGACATGCGCCCGGGCCGCTGGCGTCCGGGGGCCATCTACGTCAGAAGCGAACCCACGCAAGAAGTCGTATACGAGGGGCCGAACGCAATTGAAGTTCCTAGCCTCATGGAGGAGCTCGTCGCCGAGCTGCGCGAGCAGGACTCTGCCGTGCCGGCAGTCATCCGCGGCGCGATGGCGCATCTCAACCTGGTCATGATCCACCCGTTCCGCGATGGGAACGGGCGGATGGCGCGCGGGCTCCAGACGCTTGTGCTGGCGCGCGAGGGGATGCTGGAACCGGCATTCGTGAGCATCGAGGAATACCTAGGCCGGAACACGGACGCCTACTACGCGGTGCTGGCCGAGGTCGGCGGGGGCGGATGGCAGCCGCAGCGCGACGCGCGTCCCTGGGTCCGATTCGCGCTGACGGCGCACTACCGACAGGCGCACACATTGTTGCGGCGGGCGGACGAGGCGGAGCGCCGCTGGCACATGCTGGCACATGAAATAGAGCGTCTGCGGTTGCCGGAACGGTCCTTCGGCGCCCTGTGGGACGCCGCGCTGGGCTTCCGCGTGCGCAACTCGACCTATCGCGAATTCGCCGAGGTGAGCCTTGCGGTCGCTGGCCGCGATCTCAAAGCGCTGAGCGATACGGGCCTTTTGGTAGCGCAGGGGCAGGCGCGTGGGCGGTACTACGTGGCCTCGGACGAGTTGAAGGCGATTGAGGCTTCGATCCGCCGTGATCAGACGCCGATTCCCGACCCGTTCGAGGAGGACTTGCGCCAGCAAACGCTACCGCTTGGACATAGCGCACGGGCGGAGTGACACAGCTCGCGAGCCGAGGCGGTTCGCGAACCGCCTTGCATCAGGGCGTTGGCCTAAATCTGCGACTGCATGATGCGGTCGACCAGGTCCATGGTCTTGACCGCGTCGGCAAAGCAGCTGTCGGGTTGGCTGCCGGCCTTGATCGAGTCGATGAAATGCCGGTTCTCGGCGAAGAAGCCGAAGCGATAGATCACTTCCGACCCGCCGCCGGCCTCCGCGGCGTCGACCGATTCGCCCTCGGCGGCGCCGTCGCGATAGATCGAGGCGCGCCACTGATCGTCGGCGAAGGCCGAGACGCCCTGCCCGTGCATCTCGAAGTAGTGGTCCCTCCGGCCTGATCGACGCGAGGCGGTGAGGATGGCCGCGCAGCCGGTGCTGAACGTGACGAGGGCGTTGTGGTTGTTGACGAACGGCATGTCCACGGCGCGGTTGTCCGCGGCGACGGCCACCACCTCGCCACCGGCCATCCAGCGCATGGTGTCCACGGCGTGGACGATGTCGGTCGTGAGGTGCGATCCGGCGCCGCGGCCGTAGCCGTAGCCGTCGGGCTGACCCTCGAACTTATGGAATCCCGCCAGGCACTGGTGCAGCGGTCCGCGCTCGGTGATCGCCGCGAGGCAACGGCGCAGCATTTCCGTGTACCGACGGTTGAATCCCACCATGGTGAGCCGGTCGTGTCGCTCGGCATACCACGCGAGCGCCTCGGTCTGGTAGGTGGTGAGGGCGGGCGGCTTCTCCACGAAGACGTGGACGCCAAGCTCCAGCAGGTCCACCACGAGGTTGTGGAGGAACTGCGGCGGCATGATCGCGTAGACCGCGTCGGGCTTCTCCCGCGCGACAAGCTCGCGGAAGTCGCCATAGCGCCCGGCGACGTCGTATTTGTCGGCCGTCGCTTGCAGCCGCTCGGCGTTCAGCTCCGCGATGCCGACGATCTCCACGTCCGGCATCGCCGCCAGCGAGGGGTAGTGGGCGGTGTTGGCCATGCGGCCCGCGCCCACCATGCCGATCCGCACCGTGTCGATGGGCCCGATCCTCCCCGGCGGCCAGACAGCCGCAACGTAGCACGGGGCGGCGCCGGGGGTTTCTGCTAGAGTCGCTCGCCGCGCCCCAAGACGTTGCGGCGCCCGCGGAGGGACGGCCATGGCCTTCTCGTTTCCCACGAGCGTCAAGCGGCGCACCGACTGCCTGTCGATGATCCTGGTCGACGACGTCGCCGAGCAGCACATGCTCGCCTGGCGGCAGGAGCTCGGCGAGCTGGATCCCAACAACCCGCTGGTCACGCCGGCCATGCCCTGGGACAGCGGCTCGGTCTTCGCCCACGGCACGTTCGCGCATGACCCGATCGACGGCTTGTGGAAGGCCTGGCACGTCTCGACGCCGCTGACGGCGGGATATTTCGAGAACTACCGGCGCGTGACCTACCTCACGTCCGAAGACGGCGTCGAGTGGACGCGTCCCGAGCTCGACCTGTGCCCGCAGCCCGGCCATCCGCGCACCAATATCCTGCTGGACTTCGATTCGGGCGGACCCAGCATGTACAGCTCGGTGATGATCGACCCGGACGCCGAGCCCGACCGCCGCTACGAGATGTTCGTGATGCGCGATCCGAGCAACACCATCGGCGGAGGACCGGGCCACATTCGCGGACTGCCGCCTCCGCCGCCGGGCGAAAAGCAGGCGCGCGGCATGTACCGGTATTTCTCACCGGACGGCATCAACTGGACCGTGAGCGAGGGCCCGGTCCTGGAAGTGGCCGTGCCCGGCGTCCGGCTGGTGATCCCCTACGAGAACCCCAAGCACACGGCCGACACCACCTACGTCTTCCGCGACGCGGACGGCACGTACTTCGCGACCCACAAGCTGGGTGAGCCGGTCCATCCGGGCGGCCTGGTGGCCTACGACATATTCGCCGAGGGCCGCCGCGTGATGGCTCGCCGCACCAGCCCCGACGGCTCCGAGTGGAGCCCCTTCGAGACCATCATCCAGCCCGACATCTACGACCCGCACGACGTCCAGATCATGGAGCTCTGCGTCACGCCGGTGCGGAGCGGGTACATCGGCGTGATCGCGATTTACCTCAATCGCACGCAGACGATCGAGCTGCAGCTCGGCGGCAGCGCCGACGGACGCATCTGGGACCGGCGGGTGCGACTGCCCGCGGTCGCGGTCGGCGCGCTGGGCGACTACGGCGGCGGCATGCTGTGGCCCTCGCACCACATGGTCGAGCACAACGGGCGGCACTACGTCTACTTCTCGGGCACCGAGGGCCTGCACGGCGACCCGGCGGCCAAAGGTCCGACGATCTGGCCGTTTTTCTCCGCCATCTGCCGCGCCAGCTGGGCCGTCAACCGCTATTGGGCGGCGGTTTCGGGTCCGGGCGGCGACGTGGCGGGCACGCTGACCACGCATCCGTTGCCCGCCGGTGGGAAGCAGCTCATTCTCAACGCCGCGACCTCGACCGTGGCCGAGGGTGAGCTGCACGCGGAGCTGCTGGACCCGGACGGCAACGTCGTGGAAGGCTTCGGCAAGGACGACTTCATCCCGTGGCGCGGCGACTCGACCGCCGCGCCGGCGCGCTGGACCGGCGGTGATGTCTGCCCGCTGGACGAATGCGCCGTGCGATTCCATTTGCTCCGATCTCGCCTCTACGGATACGCCTGGGAGTAGACGCCATGGCCATCGACTCGCGCCGGATCCTGCACCAGTTGGGCCGCGGCGAGCCGATTGATGCCGTCCGCGCCGCCGCCGGGTTGACCGACGGTGACTTCGAGGCCTGGTGGAACCGGGAGCTCGAGAGCCGCCTGGCGGCGACAGATGGGCGGAGGTCGGGGCCGGTCGGCGCGGCGGTCGAGATCCACCGAGACACGAGCGGCCT
>DAOUKN010000252.1:0-7286 GCA_034421255.1 Chloroflexota bacterium
TGGATGCGGGCTGCGGCGCCGGTCGCGCCACCGTCGAGCTAGCCGCCGGCGCGCGTGTGATTGCCGTGGATCGCGATGCCGAAGCGCTGGCGCAGGCGCCGCGGCATCCCAACATCTGGTACGTGCGGGCCGACGCCGACCGGGTGCCCGTCGCCACCAACGCCTTGGACGCCGTCTATAGCTTCGGCCTGCTGCAAGTGCTCGGCGTCGACGGCAACGAGGACATCCGACGCGCGCTGCGGGAGTTTCAGCGCATGCTGCGACCCACCGGCGTGGCGGTGATGGGCACGCTGGCGGACTTTAGAACCCATGACTCGCCGTTTCGCAGCCTCACCGGCGCCGAGGTTTCGCAGTGCATGCGCAACACCTTTAATCTGCGCGAACTCATTGGCCTGATGGATAGCGATGCTGCGGGGATTCGGTCGCGGTATTGGTACATCCACGCCGTGCCGATCACCGACCCGGCGCCCCGCCGGCGTCCGGGCAGCCCGCGGCGGGCTCGCGCTGCCGCCAAACGGCGCCTGTAACCGCGTCGCAGATCCACAAGCGGCCGAGCCGCAGCGTGAGCCCGTGCGGCTCGAACGGCTCGCCCCCGAGATCCAGGCGCTCGAGCACGGCGCCATCCTGCGCGCTGAGCCGCAGCACCATTCGATCGGAGGTGAAGGCGCACCACAGCGCGTTCCCGTCCCAGCCCAGCCCGTGGGCGCGATCCAGGGGCACGGGAATGGCGCGGCGTGCTGCGAGCGATTCGGCATCGACCAGCGTCAGGGCGCGCCGATCCAGCGTCGTCAGCCACAGGCCCTCGGAGGTCCACTCCAGGCCATGCACGTCGCTGTCGTCGGGCGCGCGGAACTGGGCCAGCATCGCGCCCGTCCGTGGATCCGTCTTGACGATCCGCGTGTGCGCCGTGTCGACGGCCGTCGGCGGGCGCGTTTTGGGCAGGCCGTTGGAGCACATCCACAGCGCGCCGTGGCCGAAGGTCACCCCACTTGATTTTCCGGCGCCGGTGGAGAACGACCGGATGACCGCACCGTCGTCCGGTGCGACGAGAAAGGCCCGGCCCTCGTCCTGATCGGCGATCCACAGGCCCTCGTCGGTGGCCTGCAGCCCGTTGGGGTGCGCCACCGGCGCCTGGAACGCGTGTTCGAAGCGAGGGGTCACGGCGAAGGTTCGCTAGCCAAGGCCTGGATGGCGCGGCGCCCGAGGATGCGCACGTCGTCACTGATATGGCTGGCCCCAAGGTCCTCGGCGGAGAACCAGCGCTGATCGCTGTGCTCCGCCGCGGCCAACCGAGGCTCGCCGCCGACGGCGTGCCCGAAATAGATGAGGTCGATGTGGAAGTGCCCGGGCTCGATGGTCTCCAGCAGAATGGTTTCGGGTCGCGGCAAGCCCCGCACGTCGTCGTTGTCCACGGGCAGGGTGTCCGCCACGATCGCAATGTCGAGGCCAACCTCTTCGCGCACCTCGCGGCGCAGGGCCTGCGCGGGATCCTCGCCGGCCTCGATGTGCCCGCCGATGGGGAGCCACTGCTTGAGCTTGCGGTGATTGACCAGCAGCACCTTGGCGTCACGCACCAAGAACCCGGTGGCGGTGAAGTGCTTGTCCGGACGGGCAGGGCGGCTCACGCCGCGATTGTAGGCAGCCACCGCCCCGCCATGGTGGAGATGGGGGCGAGTCGAACGCCCCGTCCAGAGGCCGTCACCCCGCCGCGTCTACAGGCATAGCCGATCGCTATGGTTCTCGCCGGCTTGCCCGCCGTTCGGCCACGAGCAACCCGACCAGTCCGCGTGTCTTAGCCGGCATATGCGGACGCCTCTGCCGGCGCAGCCTAGGGTGTTGGCGCCTGTTCCGGCCCGCTAGGCACGAGCCGGGCAGACGTCGCGGCGCTTAGGCCGCGAGTGGGAGCGCTTCTTGCTCGCCAGTTACTTGGTTTGCCGCCTTTTTTGCGAGCGTGACGGCATGCTCGACCTGCAGCAGCGGACCTCGGACTTCTGTCGAAACCCGGCATCCCCAGAGATTCAATGCTAGCGCATGCGCCGCGCGATCTCACGCGCATCGTCGCGGGCGCGAATCTTGTCCCGTTTGTCGTAGTCGCGCCGTCCCCGTACCAGGCCGATCTCGACCTTGGCCCACACCTTCTCGAGATACAGCCGCAGCGGCACGGCGGTATGCCCCGCCTGGTTGGTATGGCGCGCAAGCTCGTCGATTTCAGCCCGGTGGAGCAGCAGTTTTCGGGGACGGTCGGGATCGTGGTTGGCGTCGGCGGCGGGCTTGTAGCGCGCGATGTGCACGTCGCGCAGGTAGGCCTCGCCATCCTGAACGGCGACATAGCCCTCGCGCAGCGAGACCGATCCGGTGCGCAGGCTCTTGATTTCGGTGCCGCGAAGCTCCAGGCCGGCGTCGAACGTGTCCAGCACGACGTAGTCGTAGCGGGCCCGACGGTTCACGGCCAGGGTGCGATTGCGAGTGGTCGGCGCCGGCGTCGCCTGCCGCCGCCGGCGTTTGCGCGCCATGCTAGTCCGCGCCGGACCGAGCGCGAACGTCGCCCCGCGGGAGGCTCGGCGCCGGGTTAGCCGGCGGCCGAAGCGCTTCCGACCGGGACCATGCCCTCGAGCAACTTCTCGAGTGCCATGGTGTGGCTGCACGTCTGCCAAACCATGAAGAACTCGCAGTCACAACTCCACGCACCGTCGGCCAGCCTGATCACATGATCGTTGTTGTCGCCATCGAACCGCACGGTCAAGGCCTCGAAGTGGATGCGATGCGGTTCTTGGGCGTACTTCTGGGCTTTCTGGACCTTGCTGATCAGACTCGACTGCACGCGAGACCTCCTCTATACGTGACGCGCAGGCTGCCCAATGACTGCCGCGCACCAATCACCGTTTGCGAGCGACGGGGCGCGGGGCCAGGGGCCGGCTCATGCGGCCTGTCCTTCACCACGGTCGCGTCCATTGGCATAGGCCATACCCTCGATGACGCCTTCCACACGCGCCAGCCGGCGATCCAAGTCGCGCACGTCCGTACGCAGGCCGTCGATGTCCGTACGCACCAGGCGGATCTCGGCGCCGAGATCGGCGCGCACCTGGTGGACCTCGGCGCGCACCTGGTGGACCTCGACGCGCACCTGGCGAATATCGGCGCGCAGCCAAGCCGCGATGCCGAGAGTCAGACTGCCAAGCCCGACCAACAGGACGGCGCCCACGCTCAGGATGCCGATCAACTCCGGCGTCATGGCTTGCACGGTAGCACGCCAGATCCTTGAAAACGGTCGCCATTTCGACACCCGCAGGCCGCCGGGATACTCGCGCAGCGGCTGAGCTTGCCCATGTACCGGGGCTGCCCATACCAGCCGCGCCGCCTACCACCCATATTGCAGGCGAATGGATAGCCGCTCCGGCAGGCCAAGGGCCACCATGAGGCGCTGGACCTGGGCGACGTCATAGGTCGCGCGTTCGACCTGGAGGGTGCGGGCCTCGGGATCGAACAGGGCAAAGGCCGCCCGCGGATCGCCGTCCCGCGGCTGACCCACGCTGCCGGGATTGACAATCAGACGATCGTCGTCAACCACGATTCGCTCCCCCGGCGTCGGGACCTCGGTGGTGAAGGCCTCGCTGCCGGTGGCCCCGCTGCGCCAGCGAAACACCAGCGGGACGTGTGTGTGCCCCACGAGGCAGATGTCGCTGGCGAAATAGCCGAAATTGGCAACCGCGATGCGCGCGTTAGTGATGTACTCCCACACTGGGTCTTGCGGACTGCCGTGGGCGACCGCGACGTCGCCAAACATTCCCGCCGGCTCGAGCTCGGCGAGAAACTGGCGGTTGACCGGCGTGAGCACCCCACTGGTCCACTCGCAGGCCGTGCGGGCGTCGGCGTTGAACCGCACCAGGTCGGCCTTGCCGATGGATCCCCAATCGTGATTCCCAACCAGCGACCGCAGGGGCAGCTCCCGCAGGCGCTCGACGACCTCGTTTGGCGACGGCCCATAGCCAACCAGATCGCCCAGACACCAGACCTCGTCGACGCTGCCGGCGGCATGCAGCACGGCATCGAGCGCCGTGAGGTTCCCGTGCACGTCGGCGATGACCAGGATCGTCAGGAGCGCGCTCCGTCATTCGGTGCGCCCGAGGCGGCGCTGGGGCCATTATGCGCGGGCCTCCCCGGTATGCACGGCGCCCGGCGGATGGTTGATACTTAGGGCGCTGCCGTCACGCGCGGCAGCGTGCGTGGAGGTGACGCCGTGCGACGCAATTCAGGGCAAGTCCTCATCGGGCTCGTCATCATCGCGGTTGGGCTGGCCCTGCTGCTCGACAATCTCGACGTGGGCGGCAGCCCCTGGCGCTACTTTCCCTCGGTCATCATCCTGATCGGCCTCTGGGCGCTGGCGCGGACCGGCTTCCGCCAGCCCACCGGGCCGCTATTGCTCATCGCGGTCGGCGTGGCCGTGCAGCTCTCGATTCTGGATGAAGTGCCGGATGGCGTTCGATCGGCGACATGGCCGATCCTCGTGATTTTCTTCGGTCTGCTCCTCATCTTCTGGCGCACGTCGCGGGGACGTACCACCCTTGACGGCGGCGCAAACTATGTCGCCGTGTTCCACGGAGTGCAGGACCGGGTGAACGGGCCGCTCGGCCAGCTGCAGGCCACGTCAATCTTCGGCAGCGTGGAGCTCGACTTGCGCGAGGCCAGCATCGACCACCCACCGGCGACCATCGATGTTTCGTGTCTGTTCGGCGGCGTCGACATCCGCCTGCCACCGGATGCAGCCGTGCAAAACGACGTGCTGGCGCTATTTGGCGGCGTCGAGGATAAGCGCCCTGCCACGGGATCAGACGCGATCGCGATCAATTTGCGGGGCACCGCCATTTTCGGCGGCCTCCGGCTGCAGGACTGACGCCCAGCCAGCCGAGCTACGGACGCTCCGAACAAGACTCTACGCCGCGGCCCGATCCGTTCGCCCTGAGCTTGTCGAAGGGACTGTCGAAGGGATTGGGGCGCAGAAACGCGATCTCCGCCTCATTGTTCAGCAGATTCCTCGAGATCGCCGCGAGCCGCGGGTGTGAGTCCGCGCCCCTCGACCGCGGCGATGAACTGCGCCCCGCGGTCGAACTCGTGGGCAAATAGTCCGAACGAGGCGCACGCCGGCGACAGCAGCAGCGCGTCGCCGGTCTCGGCCATGTCGAGCGCGGCGGCCACGGCGGCGTCCATGTCGTGAACCGCCACAGGCGCCAACGACCCCAATCGGGAGGTCAGGCGATCCGTGCCAGCTCCGGGAAGCAGCACGACGCCGCGTACGCCGGCGTCGCTCTCCAGGCGCCGCGCCAGCGCGCTGAAATCGAGCCGCTTGTCCGAGCCGCCGGCGATGAGCACCCAGGGGCCCGGAATGGTGTCGAGGGCCGCCAGGGTCGCGTCCGGAATAGTGGCGGTGGTGTCGTTGTAGACGCGTACGGAGCCGATCGTCCCGAGAAAGTCCTGACGGTGCGCCACGCCGGTGAAGCCGGCGACGGCGCGGCGCACCGCCGCCTCCGGCACGCCGAGCTCTCGGGACGCCAGTGCCGCCGCGGCCAGGTTCGAGCGGTTGTGCGCTCCGCGCAGAGCGGCGTCGCTCCATCCCGGCGGCTCCGCCTCCGCCGGCGCCCGGACGACGCGTCCCCGCGCGCGGTCCGCGAACCAATCGCCCCAGCCCGGACCGGCGGGCAGCACGGCCCAATCGCCCGGCTGCTGGGCGCGCAGCAACTCGGCCTTGGCGGAAGCATAGGCCTCCATCGAGTCGTAGCGATTGAGGTGATCGGGCAGCAGGTTGGTCACGATGGCGCCCGACGCGCGCACGCCGGCGCCCGCCAGGCCCTCCGTCTGCCAGCTCGACATCTCGAGCACCACCACCTCGTCGGCCTGAATCTCGTCGAGTTGCGTCAACGCCGAGACGCCCATGTTGCCCGCGAGCCGCGTGGGCCGTCCCCCGGCGCGGACCATCGCGTGGAGGGCGGCAGCGGTGGTCGTCTTGCCGCGGGTGCCGGTCACGGCCACCACCTGCGGCGCGGGACACCATCGCAGGAACATGGTGAGCTCCATCTCGATGCGCGCGCCGACCGCTCGCGCCACGGCCAGCGCGGGTGCATCCAGCGGAACCGCGGGGTTGCGCACCACGATCTCGGCGTCGCGAAAGTCCTGGAGGTCGTGACGCCCGAGGACGTAGCGCACCCCCTCCGTTCCAAGCTGCTCCAGGCTTGGGGCCAATTGGGACGCGTCGCGCAGGTCCGTCACCACCAGCGACGCGCCATGCCGCCGAAGGAACTGGGCGACGCCGAGCCCTCCGCCGTGCAACCCCAGCCCCATCACCACCACCCGGCGACCGGCCAGCGCCCGCGGGCTGTCGATGGGCGGCCGCTCGGTCACGGCCCGCCTCCGGCTGGAGAAGACGCTCGGCCGAGCGCCGGTCCGAGCCGCCTGTCACGACAAACGCTTATGACAAGTCGCGCGGCGTCTATCTGAAAGAGTATCGGAGGGCTGCGTCGACGGCGGACATTGTTCGAACAGTTTGTCATATTTTGTTCCTTTATAAATTGTCGGAGCCGTCGCTGCAGGACTCGCGGGCGGCAAACTCTCGGCGTTTCGTGAAGGTGAACTATTGACATTGGCGTGGTAAGTCTTACAGTGAGAGCAGCGTACGGCCTCGGCCGTAACGTTGCTGCATTTTCGGGCTTGGGGAGGCTCGCTCGTGGTCCGTCATTCCGACCGCTTCGAATAAGGCGCCGCCGTCGCCCATCCGTCTTGGATGGGCGATTGTCTTTATGTGGGCAGTCGGTCAGGGCAGAGTCCGCGGGCACAAGTTGTCAGGGGGAGGCAATCGATGGCAGCCGAGTGCACGAGTTTTAGGACCGCCCTCGCATGGTATACGGAGCAACTCAGCCGCCGTCGGCGCCTGCCCGCTCGCGACGTGCGGCGCCAGATCGGGTGGATTGACGACTTCCGCACCTGCCTGCCCCGACGCACCAGTCCCATCGAGGTCAGCGTGCGGGACATCGTGCTCTACTTCGCCGACCACTGCGACTCGTTCGACGACCCGGTCGAGTGGTTCCACCGCTACAAAGCCATCGAGTCGTTCTACGAGGAAATGACCCGCGAGTTCAACCTGCCCTCCAATCAGATTCGCGGCCTCTACGACGAGTCGGACCTCGACCCCGAGTTGCTGACGCGTATGCCGACCCGCCCGAGCTTCGCGCCGGTGGATTGGTCGCGCGAGGAGCGGTACGCCTACTAGCGACTACGGCCCTGCCAAGGGCGTACCA
>DAOUKN010000253.1:0-2532 GCA_034421255.1 Chloroflexota bacterium
GCCGGCTCGGGCTGGAACATGCCGGCGGCGTTGAGCGCGCCGATGTGCTCCGCGCCGATCTGGCGGCAGGGGGGACCTACGGGATGGTCCTGGCGGATCCGCCCTACGCCGATGACCCGTGGGTTGCGCTGATGGATCGGCTGGCGCGGCCGGGCGTGCTTGCCGCCGACGGCTTGATTGTTGCTGAATTCAGCGCGCGCCGCGCCGCTCCCGATCCCCCGCCTGCTTGGCAGTTGTGGAAGATGCGACGTCATGGCGACGGAGCGTTCGCCATCTATTGCCGCTTGGAGAACGCGAAGTCCGATGACGAGCCAACGTCGCTATAATCGCGCTCGCATCCCGAGCGGCGTTGCCATATGCGGGCGCTTTTTGCTGCCACATTCGACCCGGCCACCAACGGCCACTTAGACCTCATCGCGCGCAGCGCGGCCTGCCATGCCGAAGTGGTGGCCGGGGTCTACGAACAGCCGGAATCGCGCACGCTCTTTTCCACCGAGGAACGCGTCGCGCTGGTGCGGGAGGCAACTGCCCACTTGCCCAACGTCTCGGTGCGCGACTATCGGGGACTCACGGTAGACTTTGCGCGGGACATTGGAGCGAGCATATTGGTGCGCGGGCTGCGAGCAGTGTCTGACTTCGAGTATGAGTTTGCGCTGTCGGCCATGAATCGTCGTCTGGCGCCGGAGTTGGATACGGTGTTCTTCCTCTCAGCGCCCGAGCATGCCTACGTCAGTTCGTCGTTGGTGCGGGAGATCGGTGCCCTTGGCCGAAGCGTGGCGCCGTTTGTGCCAGCAAACGTCGCCACGGCCGTGGCCGCAAAGTACGGCGATGCGTCGCCGAGGAGGTAGCTAGCCATCGATCTCATCAACCTGATCGAACGTCTCGAGGCCCTGGTGACCGCTGCCCAGCGCGTGCCGATGATGCGTCGCATCGTGATGGACGAGCGCGCATTGCTGGAGATCGTCGACGAAATGCGCATTCGCATTCCGGAGGAAGTCCGGGAGGCTCGGCGCGTGCTGCGGGAACGCGAGCAGATTCCGCAATCGGCGCAAATGGAGGCCGAGCAGATCATCCAGCAGGCGCGTGAGCAGGCCGATCAAATGCTGCGCGACGAGGAGATCGTCCGCCAGGCCGAAGCTCGGGCCGAGCAGATCGTCGAGGCGGCGGAAGAGCGAACCGAGGCGTCGCGGGAGGAGATGGACGTCTACGCGCTCAACATGCTGCGCGATATCGAGCATCGCCTGATTTCTCATCTGGCGAGCATTCGGCGCGGCATTTCGGCGCTCGACGAAGACTCCGCCGGAATCACCGAAATCGGCGACGAAGAGACCGTCTAGGCCGCTCACCCCTCTGATCATCGTGAACGACTTCGTGTTCAACGTCGCGGCATTCGTGCGCGAGCCGCCCGGGACCAGCCGGCGGTGCGATGTCCTTGCGCCGCCCGAGGCGCTCGACGTCGCCGAGCTGATCACCTCGGTGGCGGGCCATGTGCGCCTGGTGCGCCTGAGCGGCGCCATCCACGCCGCCGGCGAGTTCGAGGCGTCGGTCGAGCAACCGTGCGCGCGATGCCTGGAGCCCGCCCGCCAGACCTTGCACTTCGAGGCTGACGGCGAATTCTTGATTGACTCGGCCGGGGCTGCGACCGAGGAATCGGGTCTCGAAGCCGTCTGGCCGCTCGACGATCAGCACAACCTCGATCTGACGCCGTTCCTGGCCGAGGGCCTGATTGCCGCGCTGCCGATCATGCCGGTTTGCCGGCCGGAGTGTCCCGGATTGGAGAGCTCCGAGAAGCCCGCCGAAGCCGCAATTGATCCGCGCTGGAGCCGGCTGGCCGAGATTCGCGCCACAATGTTTCCTGAAATGCCGGGAACTAAGGGATAATGGGAGCCTATGGGAGCTCAACCTAAACGTCGGCTGACGCGCTCGCGCCGCCGCCGACGTCGAAATCAGATCCGCGTCGCCGGCCCCACGCTGGTGCGTTGTCCAACCTGTCACGCGCTGATGCGAAGCCATCACGTCTGCACGGTCTGCGGCAATCTGCGCGGCACGGTGGTCGTTGAGCCGAGCGAGCAGGCTGCCAAGTATCGGTAGTGGGCGCGGGCGGCGGTGATGACCGCCGGCAAGCCTGGGCTTGCCTACGTCTTTCCGGGTCAGGGCGCTCAAGCGGCCGGGATGGGCGCGGACCTCTCGGCCCGATCCAGCGCCGCGCGCGAGGTGTTTGACGCCGCAAACTCGGCTTTTGGCGATGATCTGGCCGCGCTGTGTTTCCACGGGCCGGCGGAAGCGTTGCACCCTACCCGCGTGCAGCAGCCGGCTGTCGTGGCCGTGGCCCTGGCGGCGTTTGCCGCGTTCACCGAGGCCCTGGGCCGGTCCGCACGCAGCGACGGCCATTCCCTTCCCGTGCGCGCTCTGGCCGGGCACAGCGTGGGCTTGTGGGCCGCCGTTGCCGTCGCCGGGTCGCTCGACATAGGCGCCGCGATGGCCATGGTTGCCGTGCGAGGTGAGGCGATGCAGCAGGCCGCGGCGCGCCGT
>DAOUKN010000254.1:0-1825 GCA_034421255.1 Chloroflexota bacterium
GCCAAGATCCAGCTCGTCGCGTGAGGTCCAGCGTCCGGTGCCCTTCAGGCCGGCCTGGTCGAGAATGGCATCGACCAGGAACCCGTCGGCGCCGGCGTCGCGCACCTTGAAGATGTCCGCCGTGATTTCAATCAGATAGGACTCGAGGACGCCTTCGTTCCAGGCGGCGAAGATCTCGGCCAGCTCGTCGGGTCGATAGCCCGCCGCGGCCAGAAAGCTGTAGGCCTCGGCGATGAGTTGCATGTCGCCGTATTCAATGCCATTGTGGACCATCTTGACATAATGCCCAGCACTTCGGCGGCCCACGTGGGTCACGCAGGGGCCGTCGTCTGCCTGTGCCGCGATCTGCGTAAGGATGGGCTCTAGCCGCGCATAGGCATCCTCGTCGCCGCCGGGCATGATCGAGGGGCCGTAGCGCGCGCCCGTCTCGCCGCCGCTGATCCCCGTTCCCAGGTAGCGCATCCGGGCGCCCTCGACCACATCGATGCGGCGCTCGGTGTCGACGTAGAAGGAGTTTCCGCCGTCCACGATGGTGTCGCCCGGTTGGAGCAGCGGGACGAGCTGATCCAGAACGGCGTCCACGGCGCGGCCGGCGTCGACCATCAGGATCACCCGCCGGGGACGCTCCAGCGCGTTGACGAAATCCTCCAGCTGCTCGGCGCCCCGAATGTCCGTGCCGGACGCCTCGCGCTCCAGGAACTGCGTCGTACGGCTGTAGGTGCGGTTGTAGACCATGAGGGGAAAGCCGCGTGAGGCGATGTTCAGGGCGAGGTTTCGACCCATGACGCCCAGGCCGATCAATCCGGCGGCTGCGGTGGCAGGCATGTCGCGGTGGTCCTCTCGGTGGGTGTAGGTGGGGGCGTTGCCGAGCGTCATTATCCGTTCGCCCTGAGCGAAGTCGAAGGGCACCATTCATGGTTCGACAAGCTCACCACGAACGGCCCTTGTGATGTAGCCGTCGGGCGGCGAGTGGCTTGAGTGCTGGCGGCTCAGGCAGCCGGTGGCACAATCGCGGGCGCCAAGCATCGGGAGCGGGGGACGTCGTGGCGAGACGACGTGGGTCCAGGGCGGCGGAAAAGCTCGAGCGTCGCCGGGAGGCGCGTCAAGAGCGGCAGCGAATCGCCCGACGTCGCCGCTGGCTTCGGCGTTCGCTGATCGGCGGCGGCGTCTTGCTCGTGGTGGGTGCGGTCGCCGCGCTCATCGTCGTCTTGATCGTGTCCAGCACGCCGTCCGCCGAAGTGGCGGCGCGGCGCATTCGAATCGACGACGAGGGCCGCCAGCACGTTCCCGTGGGGACGCCCATTCAGTACGCCAATGTCCCGCCGGCATCCGGAACCCACTACCCCATCACTGCACCCTACGGGGTCTACGAACGGCCCGTCGAGGAGGGCCTGTGGGTCCACAACCTGGAGCACGGCGCGATTGCGCTGCTCTATCGCTGCGAGGCCGACTGCGACGAAATCGTGCCGCAGATGGAGGCGATCTATGAGGATCTGCCCGACGCGGCCTTCGGCGAGGTCAAGCTGATCGCCGTGCCCTATGCCGGTCTGGCGCCCAAATTCATGCTCGTCGCGTGGCATTGGCAGGAACCGATGGACAGCTTCGAGCCGGACCGGGTGCGCGAGTTCTATCGAGACTACGTGGATCGCGGCCCCGAGCAGGCGCCGTAGTGCAGCGGGACACCCTGCGCTTCGCCATCCTCAGCGACGCCCACATCATTTCGCCCGGCGCGGCGCCGCAGAATGGCGTGGATCCACGGGCGAATCTCGGAGCGGCGGTGCGCACGCTGGCCGGCATTCGTCCGGCGCCAGAGCTCGTGGTGCAT
>DAOUKN010000255.1:0-3976 GCA_034421255.1 Chloroflexota bacterium
TAGCTGGTGCGGGGCGTGCGGCCGCGGGCCATTAGGGTTTCCCGTGCGGCCGAGGGGCGCGCCTCGGCGATGCGCTATTCGGCACCGTCGGCGGATGGCTCGGCGGCGGCTTCGCGCGGCGCCATGATGTCATCGATGATCCCGTACTCCACGGCCTCGGGCGCCGTCAGGTAGTAGTCGCGGTCGGTGTCCTGGTGGATGCGCTCCTTGGGCTGCCCGGTCGCCTCGACGAGGATGTTCTCCAGCCGTTCGCGCACCTTGATGATCTCGCGCGTGCGGATTTCCAGATCGGTGGCTTGCACGAAACCCTCGATGCCCTGCGCGGGCTGATGGAGCAGCATGGTGCTGTTCGGCAGCGCGTAGCGCTTGCCGCTGGCGCCGCCCGCCAGAATCACGCAGCCCATGCTGGCGGCGAGGCCGATGCAGTAGGTGGAAACCTGGTTTGGCACGTGCTGCATGGTGTCGTAGATGGCGAGGCCGGCCGCCACGCTGCCGCCCGGCGAGTTGATGTACATGTAGATATCGGCCTCGGAGTCCTCGCTGGTCAGCAGCAGCAACTGCGCGATGACCGTGTTCGCCACCGCGTCGTCGATCGGCGTCCCGAGGAAGATGATCCGGTCGCGGAGCAAGCGCGAGTAGATATCCATGCCGCGCTCGCCGCGGTCGGTGGTCTCGATGACGTAGGGGACGAGAAAACCCATTCCGGTGACTCTTTCTGTTGCCGTTGGCTAGGGTGTCGTCGATTCCGACTTGGCGGCTTCGCTCGGTTCGGCTTCCGCCGCCGCGGCGTCCGCCACGGCTGCGACGTCGGGGTCCGGCTCGTGCGATGCCTGATGGTCGTGCGCGGGCCCGGCCTGGCCGGTGACCGCTTCGACAAGCTTAGCCAACGCCTTGCGATTTCGAATGGCGGATTCGATACGCGCGCGGCCGTCGTCGCGGGCCAGCGAGCGGCGCACGGTGTCCTGCCGGGCCTCCGGGTACGAGGCTGCAACCCGATCGGTTTCCGCGACGACCTCGTCGTCGTCCGCCTGGATCTCCTCGGCCTCGGCGTAGTGCTCGAGCACGATGCCGCGATTCACGCGCAACACGGCCTGCTCGCGCACCTGCTGCTCCCATTCGTCACGGGTCTGACCGATCGAGCCGAGGTAGGTGTCGACCGCGATGCCGCGAGACACCAGGGCCTGCGTTTCCCGCTCCAGGAGCGCCCCGTGCTCCTGCTCCACGAGCACGGCGGGAACCTCGAAGGTGGACGCGTCGACGAGCGCGTCGAGCACGTCGTCCTCGAGCTTGCCCTGGGCCGTGAGGCGGCGTTGCTCCAACAGCCTCTCGCGGATGTCGTCGCGCAGCGCGTCCATGGTCTCGAGCCCCGCCATCGTCTGGGCGAAGGCCTCGTCCAGGTCCGGCAGGCGCGCCTCGCTGACGCTCTCCACGACGCCGCTGAACGCCACGCGCCGCCCGCGCAATTCCGTGTTGGGATCGTCGAGGGGGATTTCGGCTTCAAAGGCGAACTCATCGCCCGCCGACGTGCCGGTGAGCTCTTGGTCGAATTCGGCCGGAAAGCCGTTCTGGCCCAGCCGCACCGAGTAGACCTGGGCCTCGCTTTCGGGGAGTCCGGGGGCGGTGATGGACAGCTCGACGCCAACCACGTCGTCGAGTTGCGCCGGCCGCTCGACGGGGTCCCAGGTGGTGCGCATCTCCCGGAGCTCCGTCACCTGGGATTCAACGTCCTCGTCGGACACCTCGGGCGTTTCGGCCTCGACCTCGAGGGCGGCCACGTCGCCCAACTCGACGTCGGGCGCGACGGCGACTTCGGCGGAAAACACGAGCGGCGCGTCCAGGGACGGCACATCGGGCAGATCGAGCTCGGGCTGATCGAGCGGCTCGACGCCCGTCTGCTCAACCGCGTCGGTGTAGGCCCGCGGAACTACGTGCTCGACCATCTCGCGCATGACCGCCTCGGCGCCCACGTACCTCTCCACGATCGGGCGCGGCGCCTTGCCGCGGCGGAAGCCGGGAATGCTCACCCGGCCCGACACGCGACGAATGGCGCGCGCGTATTCTCGCTGGAGATCCTCGGGGCCTACTTCGACGTCGAGCCGGACGCGACTGCCCTCGAGCTTGCTGGCGGTGGCCTGCATGGGTGCTTACACGCTCCAACGCGCCCCGCGACGGGCGGCGGGGCGCTCAGGTGGGGAAGGAGAGACTCGAACTCTCACGGAGAAATCTCCACGTGATCCTAAATCACGCTCGTCTACCAGTTCCGACACTTCCCCGCTCGACCGGAGCCGCACGAGGGCTGGGGTCTGGACCGGGGCGTGTGCACGGCACCGCGGCAAGTATACGGACGCCGCGCCGGTTTTCGTCCATCTCTATCGGCAGGCTACGATTGGTCACGATTCGCACCGCATCCGACCCGCTTTGGGTCCACGTGCCCGCCTGGCGAGGAGTCCCGCATGGCCTATGAACTGCCGCCGCTGCCGTACGCCTTCGACGCGCTGGAGCCGCATATCGACGCGCGGACGATGGAGATCCATCACGATCGGCACCACGCGACCTACATCATGAACGCGAACAACGCGCTGGCCGACCACCCGGATCTGGCCGGGATGTGCGTTAACGACCTGATTGCCGATTTGGACGCCGTGCCGGAAGGCATCCGCACCGCCGTGCGCAACAACGCCGGCGGGCACGCCAATCACAGCCTGTTCTGGACGGTGCTTGGCCCGGGCGGCGGAGCGCCCAGCGGCGCGCTCGCCGCGGCCATCGACAGCGCCTTCGGGAGCCTGGACGCGTTCAAGGACGAGTTTGCGCAGGCCGCGACGACCCGGTTCGGCTCCGGCTGGGCCTGGCTGATCAAGCAGGCGGACGGCTCGCTGGCCGTCACCAGCACGCCCAACCAGGACAGCCCGCTAATGGATGGCTCCGGGACACCGATCCTGGGGCTGGACGTGTGGGAGCACGCCTACTACCTCAACTACCAGAACAAGCGGCCGGACTACATCGCGGCGTGGTGGAACGTCGTGAACTGGGACGAGGCCGCTCGCCGCTTCGGCGGCTGAGGCGGACGTTCGGCGACGCGGGGGCAACATGATGAGTTGCCCCCGCGCGCCGCGCCTTTCTATGCTCGCCGCGCGGCGCCGGCCGCCATTGCCCCCGAATCGACTGGCCTAGCCCGTGTTTGCGCTGTTCCGGCGGCTTCCGTGGATCTACCAGATCGGCCTCATCGTCGTGCTGGTGGCCGCGCTCGTGGTCTTGGGATTCCTGGCGCTGCAGCAGTTCCAGGCGGGTGCGGCGCCTGAGGAAGAAGAACTCGCGGCCACCGTCGACGTCGGCGGCCTGCCGCAGTTCTTGCCGCCGGAGCAGCCGCAGGGTGTGCACGTCATCGGCGTCGGGGAGTTGGTGCGCACGCCGGATCTGGCCATCGTCGTCTTCAGCGTTGAGGCCAGTGCGGCCTCGGCGGCGGCCGCGGGAGCCAATGCGGCGGAGGCCGCCAGTGCCGTGGTGGAGGCCGTCAGAGACCTTGACGATCTTGACCTCGACGACCATGACGTTCAGATCGGCGGCGTCGCCCTTACGCCCAATAATCAGACCAAGGAGCGCGTCGGCACGCCGGACGGCTACACGGCCACAACGACGATCAGGGTCCGCGTCGCGAAGCTCGATCGCGCGGCGGATGTGGTGGACGCGGGATTCGCGGCCGGCGCCCACGCCCTGCACTCGCTGACCTACACCCTGGCCGACGAGGGGGCGCACACCGAGGACGCGCTGCGTCTGGCAACCATCGACGCCGCCGAAAAGGCCCGGGCCATTGCCGAGGCGCTGCAGGGCCGGGTGGCGGGCTTGATCAACATTCAAGAAGAGGTCGATGTGCTCTCGGCAATCGCCAAGAAGGTGGATCCGGCGCAGGCGAAGCTCGCCGCCTTTGCGGCTCCTCCGGGCCAGGTGACCATCCGGGCCGTGGTGCGGGCCAACTTCG
>DAOUKN010000256.1:0-12343 GCA_034421255.1 Chloroflexota bacterium
CCACCAGCCGCCTACGAGGACCGCCGCCTGCTGTGGGGCCTGACCGACTCCAAGCAGCTCAGCGCCGCCGAGCGCCGCCGCTGGAGCGACCGCGTGCACGCCATCGCCGTCGCCGCCCGCGTGGCCTTCGTCTCGGCGCGCCTGATCGACCGCATCGGCATCGCCGCGGCCTCGCGCCTGGCCATGCTGCGAGCGCTGGACACGCTGCCGGTGGCGCCCGACCACGTCATCGTGGACGCCTTTCCCCTTCCCGCCGACTGCCGCTACGCGAACGCGCAAGACGCCATCGTTCGCGCCGACGCCACCTGCCTCTCGGTCGCCGCCGCCTCGGTGTGCGCCAAGGTGGCCCGCGACGAGCTGATGCAGCGCCTATGCATTGAGTATCCGGCCTACGGCTTCGGTCGTCACAAGGGCTACGGCACGGCGGCGCACCGCGAAGCGCTCAACGCCAAGGGACCGTCGCCGCTGCACCGCGCCAGCTTCCGGCCGGTGGCCGAGAGCCGGCGCGTGGCACCGGCTGCTTAGCCCCGATCTCGAGTCGCGGGTCACTTTGCCTATCCCCCGACCAATTTCCCGCCCTCGGCTCTGGTCCGATCCCCTCTCCCCGCCGAGGGAGAGGGCTAGGGTGAGGGGGTTTCCCCGTCGACCGCGTGCCGTCTGGACCAACATGACCCACCAACCGATCTCGGACCCGTGAGAGGCATCCTCACCCAGGTCATTGCCAGGCTGCATCGCGCCTACCCGGCCCGCCGGGCGCCCGTCGAGGACCGAGCCGCGCTCGGCCGGTGGGGCGAAGACCTCGCCGCGCGCGAGCTGCGGCGACGCGGGTATGCCGTGCTCGAGCGCAACCAGCGCGTCGGCCGGGGTGAAGTGGACCTGGTGGCGCGGCACGGAGGCACCGTGGTCCTCGTCGAAGTCAAGACGCGCCGCGGCAGCGCCTTCGGCGAGGCACGGGACGCCATCTCAACGGCGAAGGCCCGCCGGCTCGTAGCCCTGGGCCGCCGCTATGCCCAAGCGGCGGGCGAAACAGACTGGCGCATCGACGTGGTAGCCATCGACATCGCACCCGACGGCAGCCACACGGTGGACGTCATCGAAAACGCGGTCGGAGGCTAGCGCTCGCCGGTTGCGGTCGTGATCGCACTAAGCTTCGGAGTCGAAGTTAAACGGCGCACACCTACGACGAGGCGTTGAATGGCCGAGTGCGCGTCAGTGAAGCTGGAGCTTCGTCCTGAGGTACTCCATCCCGCGGTCACCCTTGATCCGGTTACATGATCCGCATAGCAGCTGCAGATTCTCGATATGGTCAGTCCCGCCCTTGGCCCGCGCGATGATGTGATCGACTTCCAAGTGGCGCAACTGGAAGTGGGTGGCGCAACCGGCGCAGTTGCCCGCCTGCAAGCCGTAGAGCGTATTTCGGTGTGTGCTAGGGGCGGGGAGCGGTCCCAGGTCCGTCCGCTGCGGAATGTCGTCGCGCACGCTGACGTAGCCGTGGTGGAACATTGGACCGATGCCGAGCGGCGGTGCCTCCTGAAGCCGTCGATTCACCAACTCAACGGCTTTCGGCGAGATGTCGATACCTACCCATCGGCGGTCGAGCAGGTCCGCCGCGACACAGGCCGTCGCGCAGCCACAGAAGGGATCAAAAACCAGATCTTCGGGATGGCTGGAGACCTCAATGATCCGATTCAACAGAGCCAATGGCTTTTGGGTCGGATAACCGGTGTGCTCGCGGGATCGGTTGTTAACGTTCGGGATGTCGCCAATGAAATCCGACACCGCTTCGCCCCTAGAGGCTTCGAGATAGCGCTTGAGGCGCGGGTAGCCCTGGGATGTCCAGTCGATGAGCCCAGCTTGCGCGAGCGCATCTAGCCGGGCGTGAATACTTGCGATCAAGCTGTATCCGGGAATCAGGTTGGCATCAATCCACTGGGCGTAGTCACCTGTCTTGGGGACGCTCCAACACCGTCCACTTTGTCCAGGGTCGTACCCCTGCCACGGCTGGCCAGATTCACCGTCGGATAGTCCTGGCCCGGTTAGATTATCGACGCGATAGCGACCCTTGTCATCGGCGTGTCGATAATCCCGAGCCACATACGCCTCGCCCAATGGCGAGTGCTGTGGATTCCAAGTCGCACCGTCCAAGGCGTAGAAGAGGAGGCGGTCTGACACACTCGCAAATCGTCTAGCGTCGCTGTGTGAACTCGTTCGTTTCCAGGCGAGCTCGTTCTTGAAGCGACGCCGCCCAAAGATCGCGTCCATGACGAGCTTGAGGTAGTGGCTCATGGTGGGGTCGCAGTGCAGGTAGATCGAGCCGGTCGGCTTCAAAAGGCGCGGCATCTCCAGGAGCCGCGCGGCCATATAGGCCAGGTATGCCTTGTCGCTGTCGGTCATGGCGGCCAGCAACACGCGGTGCAGCGCCGGGTGCTTGGCCTCGATCAGGTTGATCCACTCGGCATCTACGTCGGACAGGGACCACGTGTCCTTAAACGCAGCCCCGGCGGCCTGACTACCGATGGGCGCGGCGTAGTTCGCGTTGGAGTTGAAGGGCGGGTCCAGGTAGATCAGATCGACCGACTGGGCGTTCATGCCGCGCATGATGTCGATGCAGTCGCCGGTCCAGATCGTGCGGTTGGCGAAGTTGGGCTCAGGCACTCGACTCGTCGGCGCTTGCGGAGTCGGAAACGGGATTGGGCGGACGGCTCACCTAGAGCCGCCCCTGCGGCCTGGCCATCACTCGACCCCCTTGGTCAGCATCGGATAAGCCAGATGCTTGCCGAGCATACCCCGCGCAAGCGCGACCATCTGGTCAACCGTATCGAGCGGGCCGCGCTTGCGACGGCCGGCAAACTCGCCCCGTCGCGATCAAGGCGCTGCGTGGGGGACCTTCTAGCTTGACGAGCAGTCGACGCCGGTGGTCGGCAGGTAGGTCGCCGGCGCCGACTAGCCCCCGCCGCTCGCAGTGTGATCGGATTTAGCTTCGGAGTCGAAGTTAAACGCCGAACACGTAAAAAAACTCCGCGCCCCAGGTTTGGAGCTTGAGCCCGGCAAATGCTCACACTGCCCCACCAGTGCGAAAATGGTTCGCCGCGCCGGAAAGAAGCCTTGTGACAGCCCCTTCGGCTGTGTACGCTGTTTGGGTACACAATGAGTCTCCGGATCACGGAAAGCACGCCCCAACCTCGGATCAGCCGTTACCATCGCGGCATGGTCCGGGCGAGCGTTGCGCGTTGGTGGGGGCTCGTGGCCGTGATCCTGGGCCTTGCGGTCTGGGCCACGGCCGGTCCGGCGCTGGCTCAGGACGCGGACTACGCCGTGCCCGGCGGTCATGTCTACACGCAGGCCGCGGGCGACGCTCCCGCAGGCGCCGGGTACCTGGTGAGCGACGCCGACGGCATTCCCTTCTGGACGCGCTTCCAGGAGCTGGGCGGTCCGCACGTCGTCGGCTTTCCGGTGAGCCAGCGCTTCCAGTGGCTCGGCTTCACCGTGCAGGTGATGCAGAAGCTGGTGTTCCAGTGGCATCCGGCCACGTCGCAGGTGATGTTCATCAACATCTTCGACGAGCTCCAGCGGGCGGGCCTCGACGATGAGCTGGCCCGTCTGCTCGTCCCGCGGCATCAGACCTTCCCCGAGGAGGAGGGGTTCTCCTGGAACGAGGTCATCGGCCGCCGCTGGTCCTTCATGGACGAGAGCCCGCCGATTCGGGACGCCTACTTCGGACCCGACGACCCATTGCGCTGGTTCGGCCTGCCGACGTCCCGAGTCGTCCACTACGACGGCATGAGCGCCATCCGCGCGCAGCGGGCGGTGATCCAGCTTTGGCACATCGACACCCCCTGGGCGCGCGCCGGCGAGGTGACCATTGCGAACGGCGGCGACCTGGCAAAGCAACTTGGGCTGTTTCCGGAATCGGTCCTACAGCCGCGCCGCGAGGGTGCTGAACCCGCCCCAACGGCCCCACCTACCCCAACAGCCACACCGGCCACGACGGCCACACCCGCCCCGCCGGTCAGCGTCAGCGGTGACGCGGTGGTGGACCGCATGAACGAGGTGCGCGCCGACCTGGGGCTGCCGCCGCTGACGGCGCACCCGGCGCTGATGCAGGCGGCGCAGGCGCACGCCGACTACTACGTGATCAATCGCAACGACCCCACGTCCGGCGGCCTGCACACGGAAGTGGCCGGCAAGCCCGGCTTCACCGGACGCACCATTGGCGACCGCGCGGATGCCGCCGGCTATCCGCTGGGCTGGGTGGACGAGACCTTCGGCTTTCTGCCGCCCGCACGAACGCTGGAGTGGGCCCTGGGCACCGTGTTCCACCGCTACATGTTCGTGCACCCGTCGGCGGTCCACGTCGGCTACGGCTGGGCCTCGGCGGAGGGCACCCGCGCCGCCGTGTTCAACGTGGGTCTCTCGCCGCGTCACACCGCCGACGTTCCGCTGCCGTCGGTGATGCCGCGCGACGCCGCCGTCGACGTGCCCCACACCTGGGACGGCGCCGAATGGCCCGACCCGGCGCCCGGCGTGCCCCGACCGGTTGGACCGCCCATCACGCTGATCTTCGGCCTCCGCGAACCTATCGTGTGGGGCGATGCCACCGTGACGCCGGACGGCGGCGCACCGGTCGCGGTCACGCGCTCAATCAGCGAGTGGCGGCGCGCCCTGGCCCTAATCCCCAACGATCCGCTGGCCCCGAACACCCTCTATCATGTGCGGGTCACCGGCCAGCGCAACGGCGAACCGTTTGTCGTTGCGACGCACTTCACCACCGGGTCTTGAGAATCGAGCTCAGCCGCAACATGCCTTGCCTCCGCCGCTCCGCTCACCGATGCAGCTGATTTCAGACCTCGCCCACTGGGTACTGGACTGGGCCGACACCCCGTGGGGCGCGCTGGCGCTCCTGGTGCTGGCGTTCTGGGAGTCGAGCTTTTTCCCTATTCCTCCCGACGGCCTGATGATCGCGCTGATGGTGGGCAACCTGCCGTTCACGTTCGGCTTTTCCGCCATCGCCACCGTCGGCTCCCTCACCGGCGCCATGCTGGGCTATTGGATCGGACTGCGCGGCGGGCGGCCAATCCTGAACCGGCTGTTCGCGGAGGACCGCATCCTCTACGTCGAGCGCCAGTTCCAGCGGCGCGACGTGTGGGCCGTCTCCATCGCGGCGTTTACGCCTATTCCCTACAAGGTCTTCGCCATCGGGGCCGGCGCGTTCCGGCTGGACTTCAAGCGCTTTCTGCTGGCCTCGCTGATCGGTCGCGCGGGCCGGTTCTTTCTCGTGGGCGGGTTGATCACTCTCTTCGGCGATCCCATCGAGGCCGCGATCGATGAGTACTTCGATGTGCTGGCCATCGCCTTCGTCGCGGTGTTGGTTGCCGGAATCGTCGTGCTGCGGCTGGTCACGCGACGGAGCCACGCGGCCTCCGAGTCCGCGGAGTAGCGCCGTGCCGCCGCCGCCCCGCTATCCCGTCGGCGCCGACGCGGTGGTCGTCGCGCCGTTCGAGGACGGCGACCGGGTGCTCCTGGTGCGACGGGGAACCCCGCCGCCGGGCTGGGCCATTCCGGGCGGGTTCGTGGAGCCGCACGAGGACCTGCCGGACGCCGCGCGCCGGGAGCTCCGCGAAGAGACCGGCATTGTGCTGGACTCGCTGGAGCACATCGGCGCCTACGGCCACCCGGACCGCGATCCCCGCGGACGCATCATCGGCATCGTGTTCGGTGCCCGGCTGGATGCGCCGCCAGAAGTCACCGCCGGCGACGACGCCGCGGACGCGCGCTGGTTTCCAATCAACGAGCTGCCCGACGACATCGCGTTCGATCATCGCGACGCCCTGCTGGATGCGATCGAGCAGCTTTGCTGCGGCTGCTGCGACCCCTAGGGAAGCTCTGACTAAGTCGGTCGGCCGCCCCCCATCCGTTCGTCCTGAGCTTGTCGAAGGAGTTGCCGAACGGATGGGGGCATGTCGGCAAAGGTCTCCTGATTTGTGCAGTGGTTCCCTAGTCCCTCGGCTGCTGCCCAGGGGCGTCCACGTGCGCCAGGAAGGCCTCACGCACCCGACCTCGGCGCATGGCACCCAGGTCGGCGTCGCCGGACCGCACGACGTAGAGCCGGGCGAGGCGCTCGGGCTGGCCGGCGGCGCCTTGCAACGCCGAGCCCGGCGCGTCGGTAATCGGTCGTAGCTCTCCGCCCGGCTCGCCCACGAGCGGCGGGTCTCCGGCGTCGAGGTCGCCGTTGCCGCTTGACTGGCCCGTGACGACCTGGTCGGTGAGGAATATGTCCGCGGCCTCCACGCCGGCGGCGCGGGCAATTGCGCGCCTGTTCGCATTGAACGTCTCCAGCAATCCTGAATGCGCCTGACGCCGTCGAGCGCGCTGCTCCCACGCCAGCAGCGGGGGCTGCCGATCGACCAGGGCCGAGGCGATGCGCGCGGTCATTCCGCGTCCCGCCGGATCGGCGCGGCGCGCGGCCTCGTGCCAGAGCCAGTGGTCGTCGAAGCTCCGGAACGTGCCGTCGTTGAGCGCTTCGTGAATGCCGGTCAGGGAGGTGAAGGGCAATCGGTCGCGCACGGCCAGCGATATCCAAAACGCGGCGACGAGCACCGAAAACGCCGTGACGGTCTTGTGGAAGATCACCTGGCTGTACATGAAGCGGCGGGCCAGCAGGTAGTGCTCGAGCGCCGGTTGGCCTCGCGTCTCGACGTAGACCACATGGTTCCCCGCGCCGTCGGGCCCCAGCCGCATGCGGCGGATCAGGTGCTCGAGCTCAACCCCGCCATAGCGCACGCCGGCGTTGTGCGCGTCGCGCAGCAGGTAGTCGAGGCGGTCGACGTCGAAGTGCGACGACACAAGCTGGCGGCGGTAGCGTGGACTGCCGCAGCCTTGCAGGAGCGCCCGCACCTCCGCGGCGGCGCCGGGCCGGCCCACATAGGCGTCAACGCCGCGCTGCAGCGCCGGATCGCTCCTGATGATCTCGGCGGCCAGGCGCTCGTGATGCATGTCGGACATCGGGGCGGGATGTGAGGCGGCCGTGGCCGCAAGCTGCAGCCAGTCCGTCTCGCAATCGGATTCCAATCCGAGTTCAAGGCCGGGGGACGCGGCTTGGTGCAGCCGCCCCGCGATCGGCTCGACGACGTGCGACAGCGGGTAGTGCCCCAGGTCGTGCAGCAGGGCCGCGGCTCGGAGCAAGCGCCCCTCGGCGGCGAGGTCAACGCCCGGCGGCGGATCCGTGGCCTGCAGCCGCCGCCACACCCGGCGCATAATCTCCTGCGCCCCGATCGAATGAGCCAGGCGCGTGTGCCGCGCGCCGGGGAATACGAGCGAGGCCGTGCCCAGCTGCTCCAGCCGCCGGAGGCGCTGCACCGCCGGGAGATCCACCAGCGCCAGCAACGGCGCCTCGAGCTCGATCGGTCCGAGCACGTTGTCGTGAATCACCGTCGCCATCGCGTGCCGCACATCCCCAGCCGGTACCGCGTCCGCGTCAGGATATCGGCCTCTCGCCCAGCGTCCGTCACCACACGTTCGTCCCGGCGTTGCGAGCGCGGGCCGGTGGTCGTAGCGTAGGGGAACCATGGCCACGGCGACTTCGACCTTCAGCGTGGGCCGGATTGCCCTTGCCGGCGCGCTGCGTCGCGCCATCGGCGACGACTGGGTCATGACCGAGCCCGACGAGGTGGCCATCTACGCCTATGACGGCTCGGTGGAGCACGCGCTGCCCGACGCGGTCGTGTTTCCGCGGGACACCGCCGAGGTTCAGGCGGTGGTGCGCATCGCCCACGAGCTTGGCGTGCCCATCATCGGCCGTGGGGCGGGCACGGGGCTCAGCGGCGGCGCGATCGCCGCGTGCGGCGGCATTGTGGTGAGCACCTCGCGCATGAACCGCATCCTCGAGGTCGACTACCGCAACCAACGGGCCGTGGTGGAAGCCGGCGTGGTAAACGCGGACCTGAGCGCGCACACCGCGTGCTACGGGTTTCACTACGCGCCGGACCCGTCGAGCCAGGCGGCGTGCACGATCGGCGGCAATATCGCCACCAACGCGGGCGGCCCCCACACGCTGCTCCACGGCGTGACCACCAACCACGTGCTGGGCGTCGAGTTCGTGACCCTGGACGGCCGCATCGTCACCGCCGGCGGCGCGGCGCTGGATCATCCCGGCTATGACCTGGCGGGCCTCTTCTGCGGCAGCGAGGGAACGCTGGGAATCGCCACCAAGGCGGTGGTGCGCCTGGTCCGCACGCCGGCCCAGGTGCGCACCATGCTGGCGTCGTTCGGCGAGGTCGCGCAGTCCAGCGCCGCAGTCTCGGGGATCATCGCCGCGGGCATCGTTCCGGCGGCGATGGAAATGATGGACCAGATCTCGCTGGAGGCCATCGCGCAGTACGTGCCGGCGGCCAACCTGCCCACCAACAAAGCCGCCGTGCTGCTGATCGAGCTGGAAGGCGTGGCCGCCGAGCTGGAGCCGCAGGAAGCGGCGATTCGCCGCGTGTTCGTCGAGCACGGGGCGGCCGAGGTGCGGGTGGCCGCCGACGCGCGCGAGCGCGCCCTGCTCTGGCTCGGGCGCAAGAGCGCCTTCGGCGCGATGGGCCGCATCTCGCCGAACTACTACGTGCAGGACGGCGTGATCCCGCGCACGACCATCACCGGCGTGCTGGCGCAGATCGCGGACGTGAGCGACTTCTTCAAGATCACCATCGCGAACGTGTTTCACGCCGGCGACGGGAATCTGCACCCGCTGCTGCTGTTCGACGACCGCGAGAACGGCGCGCTGGACCGCGTGATCGAGTGCGGCACCTCCGTGCTGAAGGTCTGCGCCGACGCGGGCGGCATGCTGAGCGGCGAGCACGGCATCGGGATGGAGAAGCACCACAACATGGGGCTCGTGTTCTGCGACCACGACCTGGAGCGCATGCAACTCCTGCGGCAGGTCTTCAACCCGCGCAACCTCTTCAATCCGGGCAAGATCTTTCCGACCGCGGTCTCGTGCGCCGAGGTGAACAACCTGCGCCGCGGCGTCACCGCCGACGCCCACCCATAGGCGCTCCGCCCGCGCCCAGGATCTGCGCGGTCGTGCTGGCCGCCGGTCTTTCCGAGCGCTTCGGCTCGCCCAAGCCGCTGATCCGGTGGGGCGACGTGTCGCTGGTGGCGCACCAAGTGCGGACGCTGGCGGCCATCGATGACGTCGCCGAGGTGCTCGTCGTCGCCGGTCATCGAGCCGAGGAGGTCGGGGCGGCACTGGACGGTCTGCCCGCGCGCACAGTGCACAACCCGGACTACGCGCAAGGCCGTGCCACGTCCGTCGCCTGCGCCGCCCGCGCTTTGCCCGAGGACTGCGACGGCATCCTGCTCGCCAACGTGGACCAGCCGCTACATGCCGGCGCGCTCGCGGAGCTGGTAGCCGGCTGGCGCACCGCGCCCGACGACATCGTCAGGCCGCTTTACGAAGGCCGGCACGGGCATCCGGTCATCTTCCCCGGCGACCTGCGCGCCGAGTTGGCCGCCGTCGACGACGCCACCGAGGGCCCCCGCGCCGTGGTCCGCCGCCACGCGTCCCGCCTGCGCGACGCTCCGACCGACCATCCCCAAGTCCTCCTCAACCTGAATACCCGCGCGGCCTACGCCGAAGCCCGCGCCGCCTTCGGCCTACCAGATTCCGACGCCCCGCCCGCCAGCGGGGCATAATGTCGGCCCCGGGGCCCATAGCTCAGTTGGAAGAGCGCCTCAATGGCATTGAGGAGGTCGTCGGTTCGAGTCCGACTGGGTCCACCGCGCTGGACAAATGCAAGAACCTCTTGTTGAGGTTTACGCTGGCCGTAATTCCGCCCTCGCCCGGCAACGATTGGCGACCAAGGCCGTTGCCGAAGCGTTGCCGGCGGACGCACAAGCCGGAGATGCCTACCGCTATGGCAGGAGCCTCTGCTTTGTCCAGAGCCTGGGCGGGCGTTCCAGCACTCCGATGAATAAGTCTTACCGCTGCGGGAATTACTCCCCGGCGTGTTGGGACCCCAGTCATGCGGGCGTCCGGTCATGCGGGACGCCGCCTTAGGTTGCGCTAAGCTTAGGATGTTACCGCAGTCCCTTACGGTGGTACTTTTCAGCTAAGCTTGTTTTCTTTGAATTCTCTGAAGTCCATGTGTAGAGGAGGAATTTAGCTCATGCCGACGAGATACAAACTGGCGCTGATGGTAGCGGCGGTTGTCACGATTCTGGGCTGCGCTGCCTCGTCCGATGACTCCAAGGATCCCATCGTTTTCAATGACCTTGGCTGGGACAGCGCCTTGTCACAGAATCGCATCGCTCAATACATCGTGGAGAAGGGCTACGGATATCCTACTGACGTGATAGGAGGAGGCACGACAGTCGCGATTCCGGCCCTGAGGCAGGGCGACAGCGACGTGATGATGGAACTCTGGCTGCCTAACGCCAGCGAAGCCTGGGAGGAAGCCACGGCAGCGGGCGAGGTGGTTTCCCTGGGTGAAAGCCTGAGCAAACTCTCGCAATCGACGTTCATGATCCCCGCTTACCTACAGGAGGCGCATCCAGAGTTGGATAGCGTTGAAGACTTGAAAGAGGAGCAATACCGGAAGCTGTTCGCAACTCCGGAAAGCGGCGATAAGGCTAGGCTGGTTTCCTGTCCCGACGGGTGGGCTTGCAACGTGGTGAACGAAATCCAGGTCAACGGCTATGGCCTTTCCGAGTATGTCCATATCGTTGTCCCTGAATCGGAAGCGGCGTTGCACGACGAGCTTTTTGATCTCTATGAGAAAAAGGAACCCTGGCTGGGTTACCTGGACAGCAGTATGGCCCCTTCGTTGAAATTGGACATGGTTCAATTGGAAGAACCACCCTACACCGACCAGTGCTGGGTGACCACCAAAGCCTGCGCTTACGATGAAACAACACTCCTAATCGCGGTGCGCCCTGAACTGCTGATGCGCGCCCCGGAAGTGGCCGGCATGTTGCGAAAGTGGGAATTGACTGCCGACCACTACAAATCTATGTCGATATGGCGAATTGACAACGACGCCAGCCATGCCGATGCCGCGATCTGGTGGTTGAACAACAATCCAGGCGTCTGGCGCCAGTGGGTGACGATCGAGGCTGCCGCTGCCATTCAGGAGGCCCTTAACGCCGGTGAGCGTGCCGAAGGCTGGCCTGACCAATAGCGGGATGTCCCCCGGGGACTCTGGCTTACAGCGCCGCTTCCCACCGAATAGTTCGCGGTTCAGTACGCGTTGGTCCACGACGCTCGGCCATCGCGCACCGGGTGGTGGCGGGTGCAGCGGTCAGGATCGGTTGGGAGCGGGAATCCAGCCGCGCTGGTGGCGCCAGTCGGGGTTGACGTTGGCGAAGCGGCCCAGCCCGAGGCCGCCGATGTCGATGTTGGTTTCGCCGTAGAGCACCAGATCGCTGACGACCTTGCCCGTGGCGGGTGAGATGCCGAATCCGTGCGCGGAGGCGGTGACCACCACGTAGTTGCTTGGGCAGTCCAGAATGTCGATGATCGGCAGATAGTCCGGGGCCTGCTCCACCACCCCGGCCCAGCTTCGAATGACCGGCACGTCCGCCACTCCCGGCAGCAACTCCGCGAGCCGCCGGGCGATATTCCTGATGAGCGGCGTGTTGGGCTTGCCGGGCTGGGTGGTCAGGTCCACGTCGGTCCATTCGTGGGCCCCGCCGCCAAATAGCAGATTCCCCCTCACGTCCTGGTGTCCGTAGAGTCCGTTGCCCACCAGGGCGAGGGGAGAGAGCGGCTTGATGGGAACGGTGGCCAGAATCTCCACCCTTGCCGGCGCCACGGGTATGTGCACGCCCACCAGCCCCGCCATCAGCCCGGTCTGGGGTCCGGCGGCGGCGACGACCATGTCGGCCGCGATTGGGCCGGCGGTGGTCTCGACCGACGTGACCCTGCCGTCAACGACCTGGATGCCCGTGACGGCGGTGTGCTGATAGAGCCTGCCGCCCAGGTCTTGAAACGCCCAGGCGAACGCCTGCACCGCCAGCTGGGTGTTGGCGTGACCGCCGTCGGCGAAGAAAAGCCCGCCGAGCGTGCGCTCGGTGATGCCGGGAATCATGTCCCGTATCTCCGAGGGATCGACCATTTCGGCGCGAAGGCCGTGGCGCAGGGCTTCGTCCCGTTCCGCGAAGAGGGCGCCCATCTCCTCCTCGGTCACGGCGACCTGGAGCCGGCCCTCCTGCACGAACTCGGTGGGATAGCCCAGCTCGTCGGCCAGCGTCTCCCAGGTCCTGGTGGCTTCCACGGCCAGCGGAATCAGCACCGGCTCGTCGACCCGCTCGCTGACCATTCCGCCGTTTCGCCCGGAGGCCTCGCCCCCGACGATTCCCTTGT
>DAOUKN010000257.1:0-7681 GCA_034421255.1 Chloroflexota bacterium
AAGGCGGCAATGCAGCGCAACCTCGCGCACCTCGCGCACGAACACCGCCACCCCGGTGCGCGGACTCAAGCTGGCGATCATGCCGCGGGCCGGCGCCCGCCACTCCCGCCCGATGCCCATCCGACCCAGCGACTCGGCCAGCAAGGTGTCCTCTTCAACGATTTCGGCGCGACTCACCTTGAGCAAGCCGGGCACGTCGTCCAACTGGGCGTTGAGCAGTCGCGGCAGATCGGCAACCGTCACCCCGGTGCGCATGCGACCGCGGCCCCAGACCTGGCCCATCACCACCTCGTCACCCTCATGGACGAGGATTCGGCCGGAACTCGGAAGGACGTGCCGGCGCCGGAGCGTGCCGCTCCGCACCGTGCGCCGAATGGCGCGACCGACGCGCTCAGCCTCCATGCGGCCTCGCGGGTGCGACCGCCGTCGCGGCGGGGGGAAAGGCGTCCATCGAGCGCAACCACTGCTGTAGGCGCGCCTGGCGCTCCTCGGACTCGTCGGGCCATACCAGCGGCCGCCCACGCGCATCGACGATAAGTCCCACAAGTCCCGAGCCCACGTTGGCCTTCAGCCGCGCCGGGCGTCCGTTGCCCAGGCCTACGTCGAAGCGTGGCTGCGGCCAGATGCGAACTTCGGCCGGCACGCGCGCGTCCCACTGGATCACGTCGAGCGCGCCGGCGCTGACCTCGCGTTCGATACGGGCCCCCGAGCTCGGTCGCACGTCCACCAGCACGGCCGGCTCGCCGGCTTTCGCGCGACCCCGAGGCGCCACGCAGAGGCCCAATGGAACCAGGGTCGAGTCGAACGCCACGCGGGCCCCGGTCCGGGCCAGCGCGCCCTGCATGGCCAGGCTCGACGTCGGATCGATCGCCAGCTGCGAGACGCCCACGGGTTCCAGGATGTTCACCAGCAACAGCGCGGCCTGCACCGACCGACCGGCGTCCCGCGCCGCGCGGCCCGTGAGGACGATCAGATCGAGCGCCTCGTGGTCGAGCGGACTGCGGCCGTCCTCGGAGGTGCGCAGCGCCTGGCGCGCCGCGGCGGTGAACACGGCATGGGAGAGTTGCAACTCGGACGGGGTCGCCGCGACCGCCGCCGGATGCGCCGACCGGTTCAGGGCAGTGAATCGCAGCGCCTGCGGAATCGGCTCTTCGGGCGCCCACTGCGCCACGCGCTCGATGGGCGTTTGCAACGCGATGTGATACGGGCGCGCCAGGTCGTGCCCTTGCCCCAGCCCCACGCTCACCCCCGATCCGCCCTGAAAGCCGACGATCGACACCTGGTCGTCGTCCAGCGACACCGCGGCGACCTCCAGGGACTGCTGCGTCGCCAGCTCGCGCACGGCTTCGCCCAATGCCGCGGCGGTCGCATGCGCTTGAGCGTCGGCAATCTCCGCCGGCACCGTGCGACCGGCGAAGCGGCGCGCCTTCACCGTCTGTTGCACCTCATTGAGTAGCGCCTTCGGTTCAGTCATGTCGAGCGGATCGTCCACGCCGCCGCCCTGCACCGACACGGCGTGGACTGGAAACGCCTGCTCGAGGCTGGCGAGCGCCCGGTCATCGAGTTCGCCGCCGTAGAGGATGGCGACCACCGGCACATAGCTCGACTCGCGTCCGGCGAGCCCCCCGAGCAGCAGATCGGCCATGTAGGCCAGGCCCTGCCCGTCGCGATCCTCCGTGAGCGCCACGACGACGACGCTGGGACGCTGCGCGGTGATCACATCGACGGCCGCCGGACCGTCGATTCGATCGCGAAACTCGCGCGCCGCGGTGGTGGCGCGTCCGATGACGACGAACTCGCGCCCGGTCAGCGCCTCCTCGAGCGCGTCGAGATCACGTGTGACCAGGTTGCTCACCACAAAGCAGGACGGTCCGGGGGCCAAGCCCCGTCCCACCGCGGCGGCAATCGACGGGGTACGCGGCTCCCCGTGCGGCCGCGCCGACGACTCGGGGATGGCGAAATAGGCCCCGGCCAGCGACTCGGCTTCCGCCACGGCCCGCTCGAAGCTCGGCGTGAGATCGAAATGCGGCGCATCGAGCGTGCTGGGCGCCCCAGCCACCGTGAGCAGCCGGAAGGCGCCCTCGTGGCGGGCAAAGACCGCCACTCGCGTCTCCGCGCCGAGCTCGACCACCGAGACGCGATCGGAAGTGCTCGGCGCCGCCGCGCCGTCGCCGTTCTGCTGCATGCGGCGAGCGTAGCAATTGGCCCTGAGGGCTTCCCTTCGCCACTTCGACTCCGACTCCGACTCCGACTCCCTCGCCCTTGGGGAGACCGTTGCATCAGCCGGTAGGAGCGGATTTCAGACCCGCCCAACGCCGAGTATCCCGCGCGCTTCCAGGTTCAACCGGACTGGATTCCGGCCTTCGCCGGAATGACGGAGGGGTTACGCAGAGATTTCCCGTGTCGGGAGGGCTGGGGTGAAGGGACGCCCCAATGCCATTCCGGCAGAGAGCCTGCGCCTACCAGATACCGAGCCGCCATCCATCGCTTGCTCAATCTAATGCCGCCTCGAAGTCCTACCATGACCGTCGGCATCACCGGCGACAGATGGGACGCGCAGGGCTCGACCATGAAGTCGATCTCCTTCCAGTGGACCGAAGGCGTCGCGCCGTGGGAGGCCGAGACCGTCGTCTCCACCGTGGCGCACATTCAAGAGGTGATGCTGGTGCTCGGCCAGCGCGCCGGCCTGAGCCTGAATCGCGGCGAACTGCGCCCATTCGGCACCTGGGTGATTCCCGGCATACCGCGCGGCTCGCCCTATTGGAGCACCCGCTGGTATGTCGACCAGAGCCTCGACAAAGCGACCGGGCAGATTTATGCCCCGAAGTTCATCAACGTGCTGCGCGACGAGCCCTGGCAGCAGGTCGGCCCCCACTACGACGTGGCCATCGTGCACGCGGATCTGCTGGACGCGCCGGAACGCAACGCCGGCGGCGCCAGCGATCCCCATGTCCTCGCGGCCACCGAGGCCGACCTCGCCACCGTGCTGTCGATGCACCGCCTGCGGCGCATTCCCGAGCACGACGATCGACGCATGGCCGTGCGCCGGCTCGCCACGCGCAGCTTCGGCCAGGTGCTCGACCTGCCCGGACCGGACCGCACGCAGGCGGTCGACCTGGTGCACGGCCAACGCGTGTGCACTAACGTCTGCGTCATGCGCGCCGCGCCGCGCCCCGAGGACATCCTGGAGCTGGCGCGCCAGGAGCATCGCTCCCGCATCGTCTTCTGCCGCGACTGCACCAACGACCTGCTCGATCAGGTGGTCGCGACGCACTTCTCGCAGAACTGAGCGACAGGCGCCTTCAGCCGGTGGTCCGAACTGCGGGCTGCGTAGCCTTCGCGCCCGCACGCGCCCACGTCACCCGATATGTCACTCCGAGCGCAGCGAGGAGTCTAAGGGGCGGGGAGCATGCACCACGTCCTTAGATTCTTCACGTTCGTTGGGAATAACGAGTTGGGCCCCCGCGTGATCACCAACTCTCCGATCCGGTCGTGGTGCGTGTTTTTCATCGTCACCTGGACGGCGTGGAAGCCGTGGCGGCGGACCAGATCCGCGATTTCTGGCGCGTGGTCGTAGGTGAGCATGAATTCGGGCGCGGCGTCGGCCAGCATCTGGAACAACCGGGGGTGGTCGACCTTGAAGTGCGTATAGAGCCGTCGCCCCGCCCGCTTGCCGCCGGCGGTGTAGGGCGGATCGGCGAAGACCACCGAGCCCGGCATTCCCGCGAACTCCTCGAGCACCGGCATGCCGTCGGTCTCTCGGAACTCAATCTGGCCCATGTGCGCATCAATCCGCTCCAGGCGCGACACGATCGTTTCCGGATACCAGCGGGACGCCAGCCCCTTGCCGCTCTCCCCGGCGCGGCTCAGCGAGGCGCCGGGCGCCAGAATGCCGCCGCGGCGGGTGCGGTTGAGCACCAGAGCGCGGAAGCCGCGTTCCAGCGGCGCTTCCGGCTGGGTCCGCGCCAGGGCTTCGACGGCCTCGCGGGTGGGCTCGAACGCCCGGATCCGCTCGCACAGCTCGGGACCGTGGTATAGCGCGGCCTTCCAGAAAGCCGCCACGTCAGGATCGAGCTCCGCCAGCAGGCACCGCTCGACCAAGCCCTCCATCACCGCCGTGAGCGACACGATGGCGCCGCCGCCGAACGGCTCGATCAAAAGCTCGGGCTTCTGATCCAGTCCCCCGAGCCAGGCGCGGATGTGCGGCACCAGCCAGATCTTGCCGCCCGGATAGCGCAACGGGCTGCGCTGGGGTACCGACGCCACGTTGGCGGCCGGTATGGGGGAGTGGGGGAAGTCGACCGTAGACATGGGAGCTAGGAGCTTTGCGAAGGAGCCTCGATTACGCCCCCGCTCATGAGGAAGAACCAACTCCGTTCGTGGTGAGCCAGTCGAACCACGCCCTTCGACAAGCTCAGGGCGAACGGACCCTTACCCACCGCCAGGTGTCGCGGAGGTCTCCCTGACCTGTAAACGAGAATCATGGGAGGCAATGTCAGGCCTTCGCCGCTTCGAGGTCCTCGCGGAGCTCGCGGATGCGGTCGCGGAACTGGGCGGCCTTCTCGAATTCGAGCGCTTCGGCGGCCAGGCGCATCTTGGCTTCGAGCTGCTTGATGTGGGCGGCCAGCTCCGCCCGGCTCATGGCGTCCACCCGCCGGAAGCCAAGCTCATAGGCTGGCGCCTCCTCGGCGGCGCGCGGCAGCGCCTCCGCCTCCACCCGGTCGGTGAGGTCGCGCAGTCCCTTGATCACCGACTGCGGCGTGATGCCGTGCTCGGCGTTGTACTGAATCTGCAAGCTGCGGCGGCGATAGGTCTCGTCGATGGCCCGCTGCATGCTCGCCGTCACGATGTCGGCGTACATGATCACGCGGCCGTTCAGGTGCCGCGCGGCGCGGCCGATGGTCTGGATGAGCGACGTGTCGGCGCGCAGGAATCCCTCTTTGTCGGCGTCCAAAATCGCGACCAGCGACACCTCCGGCAGATCGAGACCCTCGCGCAGCAGGTTGATCCCCACCACCACGTCGTAGATCCCGCGCCGCAGCTCGCTGAGGATCGTGACGCGGTCCAGCGTGTCGATCTCCGAGTGCAGGTAGTGCACCTTGATGCCGATCTCCGCGAGGTATTCGGCCAGATCCTCGGCCATGCGCTTGGTGAGCGTGGTGCAGAGCACGCGCTCGCCGACCCGCACCCGCTTGTTGATCTCGCCGATCAGGTCATCGATCTGCCCCTCGGTGGGCCGCACCTCGATGGCCGGATCGACCAGGCCGGTGGGCCGCACGATTTGCTCCACGACCTGCTCGCTGTGCTCGTATTCATAGGGACCGGGCGTGGCCGACATGAACACCGCCGACCGCATGTAGGTCTCGAACTCCTCGAAGGCCAGCGGGCGGTTGTCGAACGCCGAGGGCATCCGAAAGCCGTAGTCGACCAGCGACTGCTTGCGGCTGCGGTCGCCCGCGAGCATGCCCCGCACCTGCGGCAGGGTGACGTGCGACTCGTCCACGACCAGCACGAAGTCGTCCGGGAGGTAGTCCAGCAGCACCCAGGGCGGCTGGCCGGGGCGACGGCCGCTGAGGTGGCGGCTGTAGTTCTCGATGCCGAAGCACATCCCGGTCTCGCGGAGCATCTCCAGGTCGAAATTTGTGCGTTGGCGAAGCCGGGCCGCCTCCAGCACCTTGCCGCGCTCGTCCAGCTGGACCGCGTATTCCCCAAGCTCGTCCTCGATGGCGCTCAGGGCCCCGTTGAGGCGCTCGGCCGGCGTGACGTAGAACCGCGCCGGGTAGATGGTGACCGACTCCAACTCCTCGAGGATCTCGCCGGTCAGCGGCTCGATCTGGGCAATGCGCTCCAGCTCTTCGTCGAAGAACTCGCACCGCAGCACGAAATCGTCGTAGGCCGGGTGAATCTCCACCACGTCGCCGCGCACGCGGAAGCGCCCGCGCTGGAACCCGGCGTCGTTGCGCTGATACTGCATGCCCACGAGCCGGCGCAGGAACCGTTGCCGGTCGTACGCCTCGCCGACCGTGAGCGCCAGGCTGACCTGGCCGTAGTCCTCCGGCGAGCCGATGCCGTAGATGCAGGAGACGGTGGCCACGATGATCACGTCGCGCCGCTCGAAGAGGGAGCGCGTGGCCGAGAGCCGCAGCTTGTCGATCTCCCAGTTGATGTCGGTCTCTTTCTCGATGTAGGTATCGGTCCGCGCCACGTAGGCCTCGGGCTGGTAGTAGTCGTAGTAGCTGACGAAGTACTCCACGGCGTTGTGCGGGAAGAACTCCGCCAGCTCGGTGGTCAGCTGGGCGGCCAGCGTCTTGTTGTGCGCCAGCACCAACGCGGGGCGCTGCACGTCGTTGATAACGTTGGCGATGGTGAAGGTCTTGCCCGACCCGGTGACGCCGAGCAGCGTCTGGCAGCGGTAGCCGGAGTCAAGGCCGTCCAGGAGCTGAGCCACGGCCTTGGGCTGGTCGCCCGCCGGGGCATAGGGCGCTTCAAGCCGGAACCCGGCGGGGGCTCCGGTGCGGGGCGTGGTGGCCATGAGTCAGGGGCGGGAGAAGTGGGATCAATTCTAGGATGCATGCGCGACGCACAGAGCCTGCCGAGAGCCGCCCGGCGTCGGCCCCGTCCTATCGAGCCGTTCCATCGCCAGCCGGCGACGCGACGCTGGACGACGCGGTGCGGCGGCTTGCGGCGCACCCGGCGGTCCAGGGCGTCGCCCTTTGCGGATCCGGTCGTGATGCAGCGCTGACACCGGTGAGCGACATCGATCTGCTGATCGTGGTCGACGAGGCCCACGCGAACCTGCGCTCCGGCGTGACACACGTTGACGGCCGCATGGGCGACCTGCTCTTCGCCACGACGCGTGAGATCGCGGAAATCGCCGACGCCGGGTCCCCCCTCGACGCCGGCACGTGGATCGGGATGATCGCCTCGCATCTGGAGCGCGCCGAGATCCTGATTGACCATGACGGGGCAGTCGCAAGGGAGCAGTCCCAGATTCGCCGGTGCGATTTGGCTTCAGGCCCATCGCCGGGCGCGGCCTACCGGGCGTGGAACAAGATCAACTACGACCGGCAGCACAATCGCCGCATGCTCGCGTCGGACGACCCCGACTACGTTGCGGCTCTGGACGTGCGACTGCTCTATGGGCTGAGCGACGTCTTGACGGGCTACTTCGGGATCCGCGGACTTCGCTGGCAGGGCGAGAAGGCGGCCGTGCGCTATCTGAGGGAGCATGATCCGGCATTCCTGGCGCTGTTCCAGCAGGCCCTCTCCGAGCCAGACCGGCACGCCAAGTTCGCCCTTTACGAGCAGCTCTGTGGGCGGGCCACAGCGCCTGTTGGCGGCCTCTGGACCCACGGCGCCACCAGCGCGCACCTGCGCGATCCCGCCGCGGCGTCGCCGGAAGCCCACGCCGAAGCGACGGCGTTCATCGCGTCGCTATTGAACGATGACTGAATCGGACCGCGTGCGCAGGCACCTCCGTCATTCCGGCGAAGGCCGGAATCCAGATCCGGGACGACAGGGCGTCGTCCCGCACGTTGGCGAAGGAACGTCCGAGATTCCTCGCCTCCGGCTCGGAGTATCTGTGTTGGCCGTCAAGGGTTGTCAGGCGGTGGGCACGGACTCCTCGATCCAGGGGGTGCCTCGGTGAGCCACGGCGTTGAGGTGCAGCAGGAGCTTGCGC
>DAOUKN010000258.1:0-2078 GCA_034421255.1 Chloroflexota bacterium
GGAGCCCACATCCGGAATTGAACCGGAGACCTCGTTCTTACCAACCATTTCGCTCCCAGCGCTGTGGCATACACCTGGGGCCCCCGAGCGAAATGGGGCGAATTAGCGTGTGGTGGTCTCTCGGGGGTCCGCTATCTCGGCTCGGATGGCTCCAAGTGGCTGTCGGTCGAGCCGCATGAGTGAGGAATCGCGCTCGGCGTTCACCTGCGAAGCGGGATATACGTCCACGCAGGGCCGCAATACCCTCGACTCGAACGGTGCCTTCGGCCGGCCCCGCCGCTGATGACGACAACATGCGGGGCACGTGGCACCGACATCCACGCCGGGGGCCGCTTTTGATCAGACTGCAAAATCGAGAATTCTATTCGTCCCCGAACTTGATGGCTGCATGCGTGCGAATGCCCCACAGCCTCCGCACGGTCACGGCCAGCACCAGCACCAGCGCGATGCCTAGCACAACGAATAGCTTGCCGAGGTCATCCCACGCCGTAATCGCCACGAATGGCGGCGTCTTGCCCAGGCGCTCGCCGTCGAGTTGCATGAAGGGAGCGAACAGCGCGCCCGTCACAATCCCCAGCGCGGTGCCGGCTGCCGTTCCCAGCACGACCAGGAAGCCGTGCTCGAAGATGATGAGCGCCACCATCTGGCGCCGCGCAATCCCCATGGCGCGCAGAATCCCGAATTCCGGGAGCTGACGCCGGAACGATATGAGGGCGTAGGCCGCCAGGCTGGCCGCCGTCAGCAGCACCGAAATCACGAACCCTGCCGTGAGAATCCCGAAAGTCCCGACCCGCGTAGCGTCGTTGCGGGCGCTCGCGAGCTGCTCGCGCGCATCGAAAGCCTGGATCACGCGGAAGCCCAGCTCTCGCAGGCTGCCTACGAGCTCGCCGGCTCCCACGTCAGGACGCAGTCGTGCCAGCACGTTCCACGGTGATTCGCCCAAGGACCGTTCGAGGCGTCCAAGATCCACCACCGCGAAGAAGCCCTCATTGGGAAAGTGGGTGGGGAAGGTGTCGATCACGCCCGCCACGAAGAACCCCAGCTCACCCTCGCCTACCTCGACGTTGACGGGGTCACCCACTTGCAGATCGGGAAGCTCCACCAGGAGACGCCGATCGACCAGCAAGGCCCGATCGTCGGTGATCATCGCGTTCATCAGCGCCTCGAGTGACGCGGGTGCCAAATCGCGCCGCCACCACGCCGTTTGGGCGAATGGGCCCGGGTCCACGCCGTAGAGCGTCACTGGGCGAGAGTAGGCCAGCGGTCCGCCCGACAGTCTGACCACCGCGTCATCACGCCAGAGGCGGGCTGCGCGGGCCACCGCAGGCGCGCCGCCGGCCCTGACGTCCAGATGCCCTTCAATCGGAGGCATGTGCCAGATCTGCCGGTTGTCATCGAATTCGCCGTACTCCTCGAAGCGGGCGTCCGCGCCGATCCGGTAGTAGGCGCTGTCTTCCAGATTCCGGTTGATGGTGGCCGCCATCGACGCACCGAACGTCCCGGTGGCAAACGTCAAAATCAGCAGGATCATCAGGCCCGTGAACGGACCCGCCCGCCGCCCCATCTGCCGCAGGCCCAAAAACAACACGACGCCATCGACGCGTGATCCCAGAAATGTCAGGAAGCGGACGATCCAGGGGACCAACCGAAGAAAGACCAGCGCGCACGCCAAGATGAAGACGATGGGGATGAGCACGAGCAGGGTTCGTGCCAGGGGTTGGGCCTCGGGACCCACGTCGGGCAGGGCGTCCCACGAGCGCAGGACGGCGTAGCCGTAGAGAGCTAGCCCCAGCAGCCCGAGGTCCAGGAAGAAGCGTTGATAAAACGGCCCGCGCCGGACCCGCGAGACCTCCTGCCGATAGGTCACGATCGATCGACGCGCGGCGCCGATCACCGGCGCCAGCATGGCGAGCACTCCCAGCCCCGCGGTGCCCGCAGCCAGCGCATAGTGGCCGGCCGTCAGCTCCAACTTCAGGTCGGTCCGATTCGTGAACTCAAGGAAGCCGAGCGTCTTCCCCATCGCCTGGGCAATTCCCATCCCCAGCACCGGTCCTAGCGCGATCGCAAGTGCGGCGAGC
>DAOUKN010000259.1:0-10760 GCA_034421255.1 Chloroflexota bacterium
TCCGGCTCGCAATTCGACCCAGTGCCGGACACGTCCGGTCGTTATCCGTCATTTGCGGTTGCTCTGAATCCGACGGAGCGCCGGGGCCTGGCCGGACTTTGCACGGCCGACAAGGCCGTGGGCGTTGTCCGCAAGCACGTCAGCGTCAGGTTCGGAGACCGCGCGGTGGTCGAGCAGAACCAAGACGGCGCGGACCTCAAAATATCCGTCGACGGTCGGATCGAGCGAGTTGTGGTCAAGGGCACCGAGTCGCCCACTCTTGACTGGCATGAGTTGAAGGTGTCAAGCCGCGAGTCGCACGATGCCCTGATCAGCGGGGATGCCTCGATGTATCGGGTTGTCGACGTTTCCGGGCCGACCCCACGAATCTACGTTCTGACGTACGGTCAGCACTTCACCCTAGAGCCTGAGCCGAGATGGGCGATCAAGCACGTTCCGCCGCGGGGCGATCGCTATCCACTGCGAGGCGAACCCTACCGATTCGACCTCCCCCATGAACCGGTTGCCGGGGACGATTGGGCGATCCAGCCATGATCATGCTCGACACCCAGGCCTGGGTGTGGTGGACGATTGATCCCGATCGACTGACCGAGACCCAGCAGCGGGAGATCGTCGGAAGCGAGGAGGTCGGGATCGGAGTCAGTGCGATCTCCTGTTGGGAAGTCGCGAAGCTCTGCGAATACGGGCGCTTGTCATTGCCCCTCGAGCTCTCCCCGTGGTTCGAGGCGGCGCTCCGATATCCGGGAGTCACCCTGCTGGAGTTGACGCCGGCGGTAGCGGTGGAATCGATCAGCCTGCCGGGCGATTTCCATCGCGATCCCTCGGACCAGCTCATCGTCGCCACGGCACGAGTGCATGGGTTTCCCTTGGTGACCTCCGACGAGAAGATCACTGGCTACCCGCACGTCCAGACCGTGACGTAGAAAAGCTCTGATTGAGTCTGTGGGCCGCGACCCATCCGTTCGGACGTTCCCTAGACCTTGTTCGGTGCTAGTCGAGCCCCCGGTAATTCACACCGAGCGCATCCAGATGCTCGACGTTGGCTTTCAGCCGTCGGTGGAACCCACTGAGGCTTCGCCTGGCTTTCGGCGACCAGACGACCTCGGACAAGGCCAATGCCCTCGGATAGGTCATGTATTCCGCGTGCTCGGGCGTACTGATGAACTCCGTCCAGACGTTGCCCTGTGCGCCGACAATGTGCCGGGCTTCCCGCTCCGTCAGCTCGTCTGGGATTGGTTCGAACTCGTACACGGAATCCAGTGGGATCGGATGGCCGAAGCGGCCGGCCACCGGCTCCGTGGTGGGATCTCCCTGGTAGTAGTCGAAGTAGACGAAGTCTTTCGGCGTCATGATGACGTCGTGCCCCTGTCGTGCCGCCTCCACTCCACCGGTCATGTTGCGCCATGACATCACGGTTGCATTCGGCGCAAGCCCGCCTTCGAGAATCTCGTCCCATCCGATCAGGCGGCGCCCGTTGGCATTCAGAAAAGACTCGATGCGCCTGACGAACCAGCTCTGCAGTTCGTCTTCATCGGCAAGTCCCTCGCGCGCCATGACATCCTGAGCGAGGCTGCTCGCCTTCCACTGGTCTTTGGGCACTTCGTCCGCGCCGATGTGGATGTAATCGCTGGGAAACAGCTGCATCACTTCGGTGAGCACGTCTTCCAGGAAGCTAAACGTGGCGGCCGATGGGGAGTAGATATCGGACTTTATTCCCCAACCCGTCGGCACTTCGAATGGTCCGGGACGACAGCCGTACTCCGGATAGGCGGCCAGCGCGGCTGTGGAATGGCCCGGCATTTCAATCTCGGGAACAACGGTCACAAAGCGCTCGTCCGCGTAGTCCAATACCTCCCGGATATCGTCCTGCGTGTAAAAGCCGCCGTGCGGAATTCCGTCACCGCCGTACGTCTTGAGGTTATTTCCGATCATCGTCTCGCGTCGCCAAGCGCCAACTTCCGTGAGGCGTGGATAGGCGTCGATCGCGATGCGCCATCCGTGGTCGTCCGTCAGGTGCCAGTGAAAGCGGTTGAACTTGTAGCGTGACATCAGATCGATGAAGCGCTTGACGAACCCGACATCGAAGAAGTGCCGGCTCACGTCCAGCATCAACCCGCGGTAGGAAAAGCGGGGGTAGTCCAGGATCTCAGCGGCGGGAAGGCTCCAATCGACATCGGGGCGGATGCCCTCGCGCTCCACCTCGGGCGGCAAGAGTTGCCGGATTGACTGAAACGCGTAGAACACCCCGGCGGCGTCGGCGGCCTGAATCCGAACGGCGTCGGGGCGCACCGTGAGGCGATAGCCTTCCGGAGGGAGCGACGCGTCCGATGAAATCACGATGTCCGCCGCCTCGTGCGAAACGACCGGCAGCTCCAGGCCGGTGGATGCGCGAAGCCGCTGAGCTTCTCGCGTGGCAACCGGCTCGAGGCCTGCATCCGCCAGGTGGATGGCTGTGGACGGCCCAAGCCGAAATCGTCCCGGGAGCGATCTGATTTTGGCTGGAGCCGGAACTATGGCGATGGCTTCGGGATCGGGAGCAGATGGAGGAGTCACGTGACGAGCACCAGTGCACGAGGCGAGGCATTTGGATTTCGGGATTCTCGCCTTGTATCACTCTTGAGTTCAAGGTCGACCTCCCCGATGCCGCCGCAGCTTGCGTCGGGGAGCGCGACGCACGACAGTGATCGGAGCCTTGGTGCCAAATCCGGGTGAGATCGCCTAAGCCATGCCGAACGGTGGATCCGATTGCTGCGGCACCTGCTGGTTCAACCGCACGAATCGAGGCGAGCGCGACTGGCAGAGGCATGCGGATGCATCAGTGCAGCCCCACTGCGAGACTCGGAACGTGGCGATCGACGATCCGTTCTACACCTACTGCGCTAATCATCCTCACCGCCGACCGGAACGCGATCCGATTCCGATTGGCCCGATCTGGAGCTACGGCGGCGAGTCATGGACGGAGGAGGCCGGTCAGCCAGGGCACTACATCGTTCGTGAGAATCCACGAGTTGTGTGGAGGCCCTCCCCAGACTCCGAGGCGATCCGTCAGCATCTGCTTGACCTGCTCGGCAGCATCTTCGAGCACATGGCCGTGGATTGGTATCCCATCGGCGGCGGCTTGGAGCAAACCATCATGTGGCAGCTCGGCGAATTCAAGGAACGACGCGCGGTGCGCAACTTGGAGTGGATCCGCGACAACTGCCCGGATGAGATGGCCGCTACTGCCTGCGAAGCACTGGCGAAGATCTGCACGGACGAGTGAGGCAACGTGGAAGTGCGCTCAATGGCGAACGCCTACTTGCCGAGAACAAGGACGCTTGACGGAACCGGCTGCGCCGCTGAATCTAGAGTCTCCGGTTATCGGTGCTATCGACCGCGGGCTCGCCTCGAATACGGGAAGGCAGGGGATCCGGTGAAGGCAGAGATTTCAGGACGACCGACGACACGGCCCAACTCCCGATCCCGACCGGAGGCTCACCGATGATCCTCGCCGACCGTCACCCAACGCCCGGACAGATCAGCGTCCTCCCGGATGGCCGCTACATGAGCGCGTCCACACGCGGCAAAGTGCTGCATCCCTCGCTCGAGTCCGGCGCCTTCGACGACCCTTGGGTTCCCGAATTCCTCACCGTCAAGTACGGGCGGGGGCGGCCGATTGCGTGGGAGCCCCGCGAAGTGATCATGGAGCTCCCCATGGGTCTGGGCTGCTGGGAAGGCTGCATTAACTTCGTCGACCGCCAGGGTGACATTCACCTGTTCGGCATGCGGTTCTTGAAGTGGCCCGAGGATCGTGAGGATCCAAAGCTCCACGAGCAGCGCACGGACGTGTACCACGTCGTGTCCCGCGATGGCGGCGCCACGTGGGAAGGCCCAGTGCGCATCGACTACGGCGAGGAGTTCACCGCAGCGATCATGAATGTGGCGCACCTCGCCAACGGCCGCATCGTGCTTCCGCTGGAGTACTTCGACGTCGAACGCGCCGTCGGGAAATACGTCTCCAAGTCGTGCTACTCGGACGACGGCGGGCGCACGTGGGGGCACGACTCCACCCATCTACCGGTCGCCTCCGGTGGTCAGCACAGCCACTCCGGCGCCGTTGAACCGGTGGTGGCCGAGCTCGACGGCAGTCGCGTGTGGATGCTGATTCGCACGCAGCTTGGATGCTTCTACGAGTCGTTTTCGGATGACGGACGGATCTGGTCGCCGCCGCAGCCGAGCCGATTCAAATCATCGAGCTCGCCCGGCGAGGCGCTGCGGCTGCGTGACGGGCGGCTGCTATTCGTGTGGACGAACGGCATCGGGCCGCCCTTTGCCTCCGACATGCTCTCGGAGTGGGCCGACTATCCCACCGAGTCCTGGTGCCGCCAGGTCTTCAACGTCGCGGTCTCGCACGACGACGGCGCGACGTGGCGCGGGTATCGCGAGATCGTGCGCGTGGTTGGGCATGAGCCTGACGGCGCTCGCGTCGGCTATCCGCGGTTTGCCGAGCTGCCCGACGGCGATGTCCTGGTGCAGTTCGGCCACCACGCGGGTGGCGAGCGGGCGGGCTGCCAATACGTATACCTCGACCCCGACCGCCTGGACGAGACGAGCGATCGCGAGGATTTCGAAAACGGTCTGGCGGGCTGGTCGTTCACCGGCGCGCCGGCCGTGCAGACGGTGCTGCTCGACGAGGAGCACGCGCTGCGGCTGCAGGGCGACGGAAACGGCCTGCTGGGGGCCGAGCGCAACTTCCCCTTCGCCGAGCGCGGCAGGTTGAGCTTCGAGCTGCGACGGGACGAGTCCTCGTCGGGCGTGGACCTGGTGCTCGACGAAGCCTACTGGGATCCCAGAGATCGCCGCCGGAACGCGGCCATCGATATCGGCCTCGATGCCGACGCTGTGCCGTCGGATGCATGGGTGCCCGTGACGGTCTCTTGGAACGTCGCCGAGCAGACGGCTGATCTGTCCGTTGGCGACCGTCAGCGTCGAATACCGATCGAACACGCGCCGCTGGGGATCTGCTATCTGACCTTTTACGGGCGGACCGCCGACGCGGAGAGCGGCGCAACGCTGGTCCGCCGGCTCGAGGCGGTCGTCGAAGACTAACCGGGAACCTCTGCAAGCGACAGTCGATCCCGACGGCAAGACGCGAAGCGGCGGGGGTGATTCACCCCCGCCGCTTGCGCCTACGAGCGTCCCATCACCTGGGACGCTCCTTCGGGCTTACCCGACGTAGTCCCTACCGGACCAGCGCGGGTCAAGCCACACGCGGTGGGTGGGCCGGCGCGCCGGAATCGCGTAGTTGTTCATCCACCACGGTCCACTCACGCGTCGGTGGTAGAGGAAGAGCAGCGAGTGCTTCCACAACTGCCCGGCGATCATGGTGCCGCGACCGTGCAGGTAGCGGGAGATCTCGATCCACGCCTCCTTCAGCGCCTCCTTGTTGGGCGCATCGAACGCCACCTGATAGAGCGCGTCGATCTCCGGGAAGCAGTCGTGGTGGTAGTTGTAGCCGTTGGGCCAGATGTTGTCGCACCCCATCCGCCGGAACGCATCGCCCACGTCCTGCGAGCCGCCCAGGTTGGCCACGACCATTTCATTGGCCCCGGTCTCCCACAGGTGCTCGACCACCACGGCGCGATCGACGATATCGAATTCGACCTTCAGGCCCATGTCGAGCCAGTTCGCCTGCAGCGCGAGGTCTTGCGGACGCGGCGAGAACCACATCAGCCAGGTGAGCGTGTCATCCGGGTTCCAGCCGGACTCCTCGAGCAACGCCTTGGCCGCTTCCGGTTGGTACGGCAGGGCCCGATAGGCGTCCATCGGCACGTCCTGCATGAACCGGATATGGCTGAAGTGGTAGTCGTCCACGAAGAGCGTGCCGGCCATCACGTTGTTGGCGATCGACTGACGATCGGCCCCGATCACCATTGCCTCGGTCATCAGCGAGACGTTCACGTCCGGCCACTTCTCCGCAAAGATGTTGTGGTTGAGGAAGATCAGGCTCGCGAACGGCGATCGCATGGGCTGCGCCTGCATGTGCGGCATGCCGGCCAGGCGCGCGTAGGCTTCGACGCTGCTGGTGCGCAGGAAGTCGAGCTCGCCAGCCTCCGTCGCCGCGTCGAGCGCCGACGGATCGCCATAGCGCACGATGTAACGGTCCACCCACGGCGCACCGTAGGGGTAATCATCGTTGCGGCTCAGCTCGGCGAACTGCTGGTCGATGTAGCGCTCGAACTTGAACGGCCCGTTGCCGACCGGTTGCAGCGCCATCGTGTCGAACGCCGTGGCCGGATCCAGCGTCTCATAAATGTGCTTGGGCATGGGCTGCATGGGGTTCGGGCTCGCCCAGAACGGCTCCTGCACGCCGTCGGTGGTGAGCTGGATCGTCATGTTGTCGATCTTCTTCACCCCGCCGGTGTCTTCGATGTTGTCGGTCGGGTTCTCTGCCCACGCCTTGAACCCCTTCAGCTGCTCGAGCTGCCGGGAGCCGTATCCCACGCCCCAGTCCGGGTGGGTGACGATGTGGAACGTGTACATGAAGTCGTCGGCCGTCACCGGCGCGCCGTCGTGGAAGGTGAAGCGCTCGTCGAGGTGGAAGATGTAGGACTCTTCCGGCGCCACCTCTTCGAAGGACTTGGCCACGCCGTCGCCGAAGCGGGTCTCGAGGCTCGCGAACGGGCCGTCGCCCCAGCTGGCGCCGTGGATCAGCGAGGTGCCGACCTCCACATTGACGATCGCCTGGTCGCTGGAGATTTGCGTGTAGCTGTTGAAGCTGGCGCCGGCGATCCCGCCGCCCCAGCTGACCCTCAGGTCTCCGCCGTATACCGGCTGACCGGCCTGCACGGACGTGGGACGCTCGACGATCTTCTCTCTCTCGATGACCTTCTCGACCTCGACCGTCACGACCTTCTCGACCTCGACGACCTTCTCGACCTCGACCGTGACGACCTTCTCGACCTCGACCACCTTCTCGATCGTGACCGGAACTTCCTTGATGACCTCCTGGACGATCGCCTGCGTCACGATCTTCTCGACCGGAACTTCCTTGACGACCTCCTTGGTCACCACGGACTCGACCGGGACCTCCTTGACCACTTCCTTGGTCACGATGGTCTCGACCGGGACCTCTTTGATGACTTCCTGTGTGACGACTCGCTCGACGACCTGCGCCTCGCCGCACGCCGCGAGCACGGCCGCACCGGCTGCCCCAAATAGGCCTGCGCTCGCCCCGCGAATCAGATTTCGGCGGGTCATCATTTTCTTTCCAACGTCAAGCATCGGCATTCCCTCCCGTATTTGCACAGAGCGACAGTTTCAGAGTCCGACCACGGCTCCAGCGGTTATCCCCGTTTGAGTGCGGACCTCCTCCCTTCAGTCAGTCGGCGACAGACCGTGGAACGGTGTGCGGTGGAGGAATGGTCGGCCGGACGAGCGTCGAAGGAAGGCTTGTCCGGCTGGCCCGGCCTAATGGATCGTCGGGCTCGTGGCGTAGGCAGCGTGCGGTCCCAGTTGCCCGTTGGAATGCCTGAATCCGGCATGTATCCGCCCAACGTCAGCCCGCACTTTGAGGCAAGGTAGTTTAGAAAGCGGAAATTCGTCAACACGGCCTAACGGCTGAGCCGTCGCGGCTCGCGACAAAGACGGCGCAACGCCAAAGAGCCGGCGGTCGAAGGACCGCCGGCTCTTTGCGTTCCGCTGCTGCCGCCGCTCAGCGCGTCGGCATCGCGGTAGGCGCTACCGCTGTTCCCAGTAGTCGTCCAGCCACACCCGCTCGATCGGCGAGTGCACCGGCATGGCGTAGAACTGCATGTAGAACGCCCCCTGCAGGCGCCTGTGGTACAGGTTCCGCAGCGAACCGCGCCATAGCAGCCCGGCCACCATGTTGCCCTTGGAGTGGAGCCGCGTCGCGAACTCGATCCAGCGCTCGCGCAGCGCCTCGTTGTTCGCCGCGGCGAACATGTCGGCGTAGGCCTCGTCGATCCACGGGCGGTTGATGTTCGAGTGGTTCCAGCCACCCAGCTCGTACACCCGGTCGCTGCACACGCGCAGGCACGCGTCCACCACCGACTGGTCGCCGCCCATGTTGGCGAGGACCAGGTCGTGCACCCGCTCCTGGTACAGCTTCTCGATCACCGCCGAGCCGTCGACCAGGAAGAACTCAACCTTGATGCCCACCTGCTCCCAGTAGTCCTTGAGCGCCAGGTCCGTCGGCGACGGCGGCCCCCACTTGATCCAGTTGATCACCTTCTCGCCGTCCCACTGGGCCTCTTCGACCAGCGCGCGCGCCGCGTCCGGGTCGTAGGGCAGGGGGCGGAAGGTGCCTTCCGGCGGATCCTGCATCAGCGCCACGTGCTCGAAGATGTAGTCCGAGATGAACAGCGTGCCCGCGTGGAGCTCGTTGTTGATCGTGTCGCGGTCCACCGCGCGCACCATGGCCTCGATCATCAGCGACTGCTGCTCGAGGGTCATGTCGGCGAAGACCTCGGCGGTCTGGTTGAAGAACACGTGCCCGCCGAACGGCGAGCGCTGCGGGTAGGGCCGCAGGTGCGGCAGGCTTGCGAGGCGCTGGAAGGCCTCGATGTTGCTCCCGCGGTGGAAGTCCTGCTCGCCGGCCTCCATGGCCGCGTCCAAGGCCTGTCGGTCACCGTAGCGGACCACATAGTCGTCGACGTACGGCACGCCGTAGGCATAGTCCTTGTTGCCCGCCATGTCGGCGAACTGCTGGGAGACGTAGCGCTCCCAGATCATCGGGCCGTTGCCCAAGAGGTGCGTGGCACGCGCCTCAAGCGCGATCGCCGGGTCGAGACCGGCGTAGTGGTGCTGGGCCATCGGCGGCAGGTGCCAGTCGCGGCTCGCCCACCAGGCGGGGTCGGGCCGGTCGATTGAGACCTGCACGGACATCTCGTCCAGCTTCGTGAGGCCGGCGACGTCCTCCACGTTGTCCGTGGGGTTCTCGCCCCAGGCTTCCGCGCCCTCGATCCGTCCCCACGCCTTCTTGTGCATGCCCGAGCCGTAGTTCTTGTCCAGGCCCAACTTGGCGCCGAACAGCACGTCGTCCGCCGTCACCGGCAGGCCGTCGTGCCACTTGACGTCGGGGTTGATGTGGAAGTTGTAGACGCGTCCTCGCTCGACCTCGTCCCAGCGGTTGGCCACGCCCACGTCCCACTCGCCCGTCATGGCCGGCGAATCACCCGGTCCCCAGGTGTCGCCATACCACAGCGGCAGGAACACGTAGTCGGTGATGTAGGCCTGCGAGCTGCTGACCTGCTTGAGCGGGTTGAAGATGTCCTGGGTGTTTCCACCACCGGCGCTGTGCCGCAGCGTGCCGCCGCTGATCGGACCCTCAGGAATCATCATCTCGGCCGTGACTTCCTTGATGACCTCGACTTCCTTCGTCACGACCTTCTCGACCTCGACCGCGACTTCCTTGATGACCTCAACTTCCTTGACAACCTCGGTGGTCACCAGCTTCTCGACCGGGACTTCCTTGACGACTTCCTTGGTCACGACCGTCTCGACCGGGACTTCCCTGACGACTTCCTTGGTCACGACCGTCTCGACCGGGACTTCCTTGATGACCTCCTTGGTGACGACCTGCGTTTCACCGCACGCCGCCAACACGGCTGCCCCGGCAGCGCCGAATAGTCCCGCGGTCGCGCCCTTGAGGACGCGGCGTCGCGAGACGCCTGCGCGTAAGTGATGGCTCATACGTGTGCCCTCCCCATGTGGCCGGCCTGACGATGGGACAAAAAACCCACCCCAGCGTATCCGGCGCCTGTCGTCGGACTATACCGCTGTGAATTCCTTCCGGTCCAGAATTGCCCGGCCTGACGGCGTGTGCAGGTCAATTCAGCGGCTGCAACCAGCCGAATCCCCGCTTCCCCGATCACTCCAGACCAACGCCACTTGCTGCGCGGCGCCCGCCACGGACGCCGGCGCGCTGTCGCGCGCGTGCAGCTCAAATGTCCAGTGGCCCGTGTAGTCGATTTGGCGAAGCGTGGACACGAGATCGTCCCAGTTGATGCGGCCGGCCCCCGGCACCCAATGCCGGTCCTCAATGCCGTCGGTGTCCTGCAGGTGCGTCGCAATCAGCCGCTCGCCGGCGGCTCGCGCCTCCGACGCCGGATTGAGGCCGTTCACAACCGCGTGCCCGGTGTCCAGGCAGATTCCAACGGATGTGGGATACGGGTCGACAAGCGCCCGCAACTGCTCCATCCGGCAGAGCGGGCGCGGCCTGCCGCGCTCCATGAGATTCTCGCAGGCGATCCGCAGACCCAGGCGATCGGCGATCGAATAGAGCTCGTCGAGCGACCGGCGGGCCGCATCGATGGCCGCCTCGACGTTGATCGCGTTCGCCGCTTCGTCATTGAAGGCGGCGCCAGTCGGGTGAATCACCACCACGTCGCCGCCAAGGTCGGCATAGGGGGCGAGCCAGGCGGCGACCTCGTAGACCGAAAGGCGCCGCTCGAGCTCGTCCACCGCCGCAAGGTTGACTGTCGGGGTGAGCGGCGCGTGCATCGTGGCCGGCCGAACCTTGGCCGACTCCAACGCCGACCGAGCGTTTGTCCGCATGTGGTCGGAAATCAGGGGGCACAGCGGCGGCCAGAATTCGATGGCCTCGAATCCAGCCGCGGTGACGCTTGACAAGGCCTCAGCCAGCGAAGTCTTCGGCGCCTCTCCCCACATACTGGTGGCAATGGAAAATTGCGGATGTCGTTGCCTCTGGTGCATTGGCTGAATTCTTGTAGACCTCGTTGGGGTTATAGCAGCAATTG
>DAOUKN010000260.1:0-6916 GCA_034421255.1 Chloroflexota bacterium
GGGGCTCCGCACGCGGCTCGTGCTCGGCGGCGCGAGCGGTGTGCTTGCCGGTGTGCTCACCGTCGGGATCGCGCTGGCCGTAGGCGGCGAGGGTCCACCGGACCTTGGGGTATGGATCCTTGCGGGAATCGGCATTGGCCTCGGAGTTGGCGCGGCGCTCACATTGCACGCCCTGCGCATGCCCATGCGAACGATTGCGACCGTGCGGGACGGGCTCGCGCGCGCCATCGGTGGGGAGTCCGTGCCGGTCGTTCCGGCCGAGGGAGCCGGTACTGCCGAATTGGCCCGGGTGTTTAACGACGCCGCGCTCCTCCTCGACATCCGGCTTCGCGCCATTCGGCAAAGCCACGCGCAGTTGAGGGCGGTCCTCAGCGCCATGACCGACGGCGTCGTCATCGTCGACGAGGAGGAGGCCGTGGCGCTGATGAACCCGGCGGCCGGCTCGCTCCTCGGTGTCGAAGCGGAAAACGCGCCGGGGCGTTCGCTGCCCGACGCCCTGCGCGACCACGAGCTTGTCGCGGCCTGCCAGCGCGCCCGCGAATTGGACGACACCTTGAGCGAGTCGGTGGTCGCGGTTGGACCGCGTGGGCGATCCGTCCAGGTCGTCGCCACTCCCATCCGGCTGGCCGACATGCGGCACATCGTGCTGGTGCTGCACGACCTCACCGAAGTCCGGGCCACGGCGGCGGCGCGGCGCGACTTCGTGGCCAACGTGTCGCACGAGCTGCGCACCCCGGTTACCTCACTGCGGGCCCTCGTCGATTCACTCCAGGCTGGCGCCGCCGAAGATCCCGAGCTGCGCTCCGACTTTCTACGCCGTATCGATGGCGAGATCGACCGGCTGGCCGCCATGACCGCGGAGCTGCTCGATCTGGCCGCCGCCGAGGCCGGTCGCATGTCCCGGCAGTTCGAGCGCGTCAACCTTGGTGACCTGGTCCGGCAGTCCGCCGAGCGATTGCGCCCCCAGGCCGAGCGCGGCGGCGTCATGCTCGACATCGACTCGCCCGGCGCCGTGCTCAGCGTCAGCGCCGACCCGGAGCAGACCGACCGCATGGTGGTGAATCTCCTGCACAACGCCATCAAGTTCACGCCGCCCGGCGGCCGTGTGCGCGTCAGCGTCCGGGCCCAAAACGGCGACGCGGTCGTTCGCGTGCAGGACTCCGGCGTAGGGATCGAGCCCGAGGAGCTGCCCCGCGTTTTCGAGCGTTTCTACAAGGCGGATCCTTCACGCGCCGGCGAAGGCGCCGGACTCGGACTGGCCATCGCCAAGCACACCGCCCTGTCGCACGGCGGCCGGATTTGGGCCGAGTCCGACGGGCCGAATCGCGGGTCGGTGTTCTTCGTGGCGCTTCCGGTCGCGGGCGAGAATTAAGCGAACTCTTAGCTCGCGATTAATCCCCGTTTAAGGTTCGCGGACGTGGCTTTAGGTCCGCCCCGTACCTTGCTCGCTGCGGCAGATATCTAGCCGCGCTAGCCCCAGGACCGGGAGGCACGAGTGGCCAAGTTCACGAGACGGCACGTAATTCGAGCAATGGGAGCCGGAATGCTCGGAACGGGCGCTGCGGGGATTCTCGCCGCCTGCGGCGAGCCGGAAGTGGTGATCAAGGAAGTCGAAAAGGTCGTCACCAAGGAAGTCGTCGTCGAGAAGATCGTCACGGTTCCGGCGCCGGCGGGCCCGATGACGGGGACGATTCTGGCGGACGGATCGAGCACCGTGGGTCCGGTGACGCAGGCAGTGGCGGAAGAATTCCGCCGCCAGTTCCCCGAAATCCGGGTGCCGGTCGGAATCTCCGGCAGCGGCGCGGGCTTCAAGAAGTTCTGCATCGGCGAGACCGACATCTCCAACGCCTCGCGGCCGATCAAGGCGTCGGAGATCGAAACCTGCCAGTCCAACGGCATCGACTTCGTGGAAGTGCCGGTGGCGTTTGACGGGCTGGCGGTGCTGGCGAACCCGGCCAACGACTTCGTGGACCGCCTGACGGTGGCGGAGCTGCAGAAGATCTGGGAGCCGGCCGCCGAGGACACGATCACGAGCTGGGCGCAGGTGCGCGACGGCTTTCCGGACGAACCGCTGATCCTGTACGGACCGGGCGTGGACTCCGGGACCTACGACTACTTCACCGACGCGATCGTGGGTGAGGAAGGCGCCAGTCGGGGCGACTTCACGCCGAGTGAGGACGACAACGTGCTGGTGCAGGGGATCGCGGGCGACCGCAGCGCGACCGGATTCTTCGGTCTGGCGTACTACGCGGCCAACCAGGACAAGCTGAAGCTGGTGACGGTGGACGGCGGCGACGGCTGCGTGGCGCCGTCGCCGGAGACCGTGAACACGGGCACCTATCAGCCGCTGTCGCGACCGTTGTTCATCTACATCTCGGTGCCGGCGGCGGAGCGCCCGGAAGTGCAGACGTTCATCGAGTTCTACCTCAAGAACGCGGGCACGCTGGCGGGCGACGTGGGCTACGTGCAGCTGCCGCCAAACATCTACGACCTGGCCCTGAAGCGGTTCAACGACCGCGTCACGGGATCGATCTTCGAAGGCGAGGGCGCCAAGGTCGGCGTGTCGCTCGAAGACCTGCTCAGCTAACCCCAATCCCCTGAGCGCTGTGGAAGCCCCCCACTCTGCTCCCAGCGCGCCGGCTCCCGTACCCGCGGATGTGCGGGAGCCGGCCAGCCGGGACTTTGGCGCCGCGGTGAGCAGGGACCTGTCCCGTATGCTTGGCGCGCGCCTCACCGGTCGGAACCCCGTCGCACAGGACGTGAACAGCTCTCTGGGCGCTCCCGAAGTTCGCTCGCAATTCGCGCCGCGCCGCCGCCGCGCGTTCATCGAGCGCGGCATCCACGGCGTGCTGTTCGTGTGTGCCGCAGTCTCCATTCTCACGACCGCGGGAATCATCTTCACGCTGGTGGGCGAGACGCTGGCGTTCTTCCAGGACGTCCCGATCGTCGACTTCCTCACGGGAACCCGTTGGACGCCGCTGTTCGTCTCGCAGTCGTTCGGCGTCCTGCCGCTCGTCAACGGCACGCTCGTGGTCGCGCTCGTCGCCATCGTCGTGGCCGTCCCGATCGGGCTCATGAGCGCCATCTTCCTCAGCGAATACGCGCCCGCGCGGGTGCGGGCGGCTGTGAAGCCGGTGCTCGAGGTCCTGGCCGGAATTCCGACCGTCGTTTACGGATACTTCGCGCTGCTCTTTGTCACACCGATCCTGCGAGACATCTTTCCGCAAACGCAGGTCTTCAACGTGCTGAGCGCGGGCATTGTCATGGGCTTCATGATCCTGCCGATGATGGCGTCCATCAGCGAGGACGCGCTGCGCGTGGTTCCGCGCACATTGCGCGAAGGCGCGTTTGCCCTCGGGGCCACGCGGTTTCAGGTGACAGTCCGGGTGGTGGTGCCGGCGGCGCTGTCTGGAATCCTCGCGGCGGTCATCCTGTCCGTGTCGCGGGCTATCGGCGAGACGATGATCGTGTCGATCGCCGCCGGGCAGCAGCCGAAGGTGGGCTTCGATTTGCTGTCCTCGATGGAGACCATGACCGCTTACATTGTGCAGGTCAGCCTGGGCGACACGCCGCAGGACACCATCGAGTACCGCACGCTCTTTGCCGTGGGCACGCTCTTGTTCCTCATGACATTTGTGATGAACATCCTGAGCGACTGGATCGTGCGCCGCTATCGCGAGGTGTATGAGTGAGGCAGGAAACCGGGACTCGCTGGCGTCCCCGCATCCGGCAGCGCAATGCCATTGGGCGCGGCTTTGCCGCGCTCACCATCGTGTCAACCCTGCTTGGCATCGCCATGCTCGTTGCGCTGCTGGTCGATGTCTTCGGCGACGGCGCGGCGCAAGTGGACGGCCACTTCCTGACGAGCTACCCGTCGCGGTTTCCCGAGGATGCCGGGCTGCGCTCCGCCCTGCTGGGCACGCTGTGGCTGCTGGTCCTGACGGCTGTCATTGCCTTCCCGCTTGGAGTCGGTGCGGCCATCTACCTCGAAGAATACGCGCCCGACACCTGGCTCACCCGCTTCATCCAACTCAACATCGCCAACCTGGCCGGCGTGCCCTCGGTCGTCTACGGGCTGCTTGGACTGGGGCTGTTCGTCCGCTGGTTCGCGCTGGGCCGCAGTCTCATCGCGGGAGCCATGACCATGGCGCTCCTGATCCTGCCGCTCATCATCGTCGCCTCGCGCGAGGCGATCCGAGCGGTGCCGGACAGCCAGCGCGAAGCGTCGTACGCCCTGGGCGCCACCAAGTGGCAGACGGTGTTTCGCACGGTGCTGCCGGCGGCCGGCGGCGGCATCCTCACGGGAACGATCCTGGCGCTGGCGCGCGCCATCGGCGAGACCGCGCCATTGATCACCATCGGCGCGCTGACCTACATCGCGTTCGACCCGGGCGGCCCAATGGATCTCTTTACGGTCCTGCCGATCCAGATCTTCAATTGGGTGTCGCTGCCGCAGGAGGGGTTTAGCGAACTCGCAGCCGGCGGGATCGTGATTCTGCTCATCGTCTTGTTGCTCGCGAACTCGATCGCGCTCTTCGTCCGATTCCGATTGCAGCGGAGGTTTGATTGATGGAGGCCAACCCAACGGGAACGCGCAAGCCCGACGTCGAGGCGTCTCCATCGGCCAACGATGCGGCCCAGGCCAACGGCCCCGTCAAGCCCGACGTCCTGGTCACCGAGGATCTGAAGTTCTGGTACGGCAAGATGCGCGCGCTCTCGGGCATCTCGCTCAACATTCCGCAGCACGAGGTCATGGCCATCATCGGGCCGTCCGGATGCGACAAGAGCACCTACCTGCGCTGCCTGAATCGGATGAACGACCTCATTCCGGGTGCGCGCGTCGAAGGGCGCGTCATCTTCGATGGCGAAAACATCTATGCGCGCAACGTCGATCCGGTGCAGATGCGGCGTCGCATCGGCATGGTGTTCCAGAAGCCGAACCCCTTCCCCAAGTCCATCTACGACAACGTGGCCTACGGGCCCAAGGTCAATGGCTACCGCGGCTCGATGGACGATCTCGTCGAGCACTCGCTGCGGCAGGCGGCGCTCTGGGACGAGGTCAAGGACGATCTCAAGAAGAGCGGCCTCGATCTCTCCGGCGGTCAGCAGCAGCGGCTGTGCATCGCCCGGGCGCTCGCCGTCGAGCCGGACGTGATTCTCATGGACGAGCCCTGCTCGGCCCTGGACCCCATCGCGACGACCCGCATCGAAGACCTCATCCGGGAGCTGCGCGAGAGCTACACCATCGTGATCGTCACCCACAACATGCAGCAGGCCGCGCGTGTTTCCGACCGCACCGCCTTCTTCATGATCGATGAGCAAAGCTCCGGCTCGCTCGTCGAGGTCGACGAGACCCAGCGGCTCTTCACCACACCATCCGACCAGCGCACGGAGGACTACATCACCGGCCGCTTCGGCTAGGGAGGAAGGCGCTCATGCCGCGCCAGGAATACGTCCAGAGTCTGAATGAGCTCCAGGATGAGATCTTGCTCGTCGGATCAATGGTCGACAAGGCGGTCCAGCGCGCCGTGGAAGCCCTGAGGACGCGCGACGCCGCAATGGCCCAGGCCGTGATCGACGCCGACGACGAGATTGACGCGCGTCAGATCCAGCTCGAAGAGCAGGTCATCGACATCATGGCCCGGCAGCAGCCGATGGCCAGCGATCTGCGCCAGCTGGTCACTGCCCTCCACGTGGCCGACGAGATGGAACGCATGGGCGACTACGCCGAAGGCATCGCCAAGATCACGCTGCTCATGGGCGAGCAGGCGCCCATCAAGCCCCTCATCGACATTCCCCGCATGGCCGAAATCGCCCGCGAGATGATGCGCGACAGCCTGGACGCGTTGGTGGCGCGCGATATCGAGGCCGCGTCGGCCGTCTGGCAGCGGGACGACGAGGTCGACGAGCTCTACGAGCAGGTCTATCGCGAGCTGGTCACCTACATGATCGCCGACCCGAAGACGATCGAGCGCGCGACCTACCTCATCTGGGTCGCCCACAACCTCGAGCGCATTGCGGACCGCGCCACGAACATCGCCGAGCGGGTGATCTTCGTCAGTACCGGCCAGATTCCCACGCGCGAGGAGTGGTGGGACAAGCGACTCACCGAGCGGGGCAACGGCACCCCCGAGGCCGGCGACGGCAGGCTGCCACCGGTCGGGGTCTAACGAGTCGCGCGCCGCGATGGCTGCCCCACGGGTGCTGTTCGTCTGCCGGCGCAACGCCGGCCGCAGCCAGATGGCCGCCGCCTTCACGGCGCACCACGGTCAGGGAAGGGTCATCGTCGCGTCCGCCGGCACCGAGCCTGCCGACTCCGTGGACCCAACGGTCGCCGCGTCAATGCGCGAGGTCGGCATCGACATTCGCCAAAACCTGCCACGCCGAATCTCGGAGTCCGACGTCCGCGCCACCGACATCTGCATCACCATGGGGTGCGGCGACCAGTGTCCGATCCTGCCCAACGTGCGCTATATCGACTGGCCATTCGACGATCCCGCCGGCCGTCACCTGGCCGACGTGCGCCCGATCCGAGACGGCATCGAACGCAACGTCCAAGCGCTGCTCGCCGAGTTGGGAGTCCAGCCCAACGCGACGCCTACGAAGCCTCTGTCTTGAGTCCCTTCCACCTGGAAGGGGGAAGGCTAGGATGGGAATCAAGGTCGATCTCCCAAGTGAGGCCGCTCCGTCATACCCGGCCGTTGTCATCCCTTGCCACCCCAACCTGTCATTCCGAGCGCAGCGAGGAATCTAAGGGGCCGGTGATTGGGCATGGCGCCTGTCGCCTCCTCGTGGCCCTCGGCAGTCCGTCATTCCCGCGAAGGGAGACCTTTGAATAATTGGGGCGGGAGCGCGTGGGGAGGGGTATCGGCCCCGCCTGGAGGCCCGGGCGGCGTTCCGGCGGGCGGGCCGGCGC
>DAOUKN010000261.1:0-24124 GCA_034421255.1 Chloroflexota bacterium
CACCACGGCCGCAAACGCCGACCGCCGCGCCACCTACCTGGCCGTCGCGTCGGACCTGCTCTTGCAGCATCTGCAGGACATGGTGGACGCGTGGGCGCCGGGCCGCGGCGACAACTACCGCGCCGAGTTCACCTCGGTTGATGCCGACGAAGCGCTGCGACGGATCATCACCGGTATTGGTGAGCTGAGCCGCGGCGAGTTGGCCGGCGAGCGCATGACCGTGGCCTACGAGGCGCGGTCCCAGGAGGACGAGCACTCCTGCTTCTCCGACAACACCACAGCCGACATCGTGGGCAACGCCCTGGGTATTCAGATGGTGTTTCTGGGCAACTTCGGCGAGGTGGCCGGGCCGGGAGTCCTGGATCTGATCGAGGCCCAGGACGCGGAGATCGCCGAGCAGCTGGCGGCGCAGATCGAGCGGAGCGTGAACCTGACGAAGGCGATCGACGCGCCGTTCGACCAGCACCTGCTCGAGGGTGTATCCGACGCCGACGCCGGACGGAAGGCCGTGCTTGACGCGATCGTCGCTCTCGAAGAGCAGACGGACACGATCGTCAGCGCGGCGCAGGCGCTCGGCATCACCATCAGCGTGAGCTAATGGCGGGCCGTGGTCCGCGTCCTGACGCGGGGGCTGCAACGGGGCAGCTCGGTGCGTGAGGCCGCGGACCGCGTGTCCTCGCCGACGGCGGCTGCGCGCTATGCGGGCGGGCTGCTCATCGTGGCGGCGCTGGCCCTGGCCGTCTCGGTGATTGGACGCGTGTCGGCGGCCGCGGACCATGCCACCTTGGCGGAGACGCTGGCGGCCATCGCCGAGCGGCGCGGCCTCTACGGCCTGGGCGGCGGCGGGCGCGTGCTGGCCGGGATGGCGCTCGTCGCCGGGGCCTGGTTCCTGCTGCGGACGTGGATCATTCGCCAACATCTGGGCACGCCGCTGGTGCCGTATCTCCTCGCCGTTGCCGGGGCCGGCCTGGCCGTTTCGGGCGCAGGCGCCATCGCCTTGGCGGCCGCGGCGTCGGACGTCGGCGGCACGGCTGCCGAAACGCTCGACGGCGTCCACCGGATTGCCGGAAAGATCGGCTTCGTGGCAGCCGGATTGGCCCTGCTCACCGCCGCCCGATATCAGTGGAAAGTCGGCGGACAGCTCCGGCGCATCGCGCCCGTTTCGGCCGTCCTCGGCCTGGCTATGCAATTCATCTGGATCGATGCCGCGACGATCATGCACCCAATCGTGGGTACCGGCTTTTTCGTCTGGCTTCTGGTCGTCGGCGCCATGCTGGCGACCGGCCGGGTGGAACGGCACTTCGCAGCCATGGTCACCGCATCCGCCACTCGCGGCAGGCCGCATGCGGGGTAGGACGGCGCGGGCGGCGCCGCCGCGTGCGACCTGGGTGCGGTGACCCCGGGCCAATGGTACCGGTCGGAGCGCGATGCGCCGTTTGGCGGCTGGCGGCCGTCTTCGTCGCGGGCGCGTTGCTCGCCTCCTGCGGCCCCGACCGACCGGGCATCGATCTCGACCTGGTGTTCGACGAGCGGTTGGGCGGGGCGACGACGGCGTTCAGCGCCGGCAGCAACGCGTTCGAGCTCTCCGCGCGCAACCTGGCCAACGAGGAGCGGCGCATCTTCGAGGTGGGCGACAGCTTCTTCACGCAAAACTGGGTCACGGCCCCGGCGTCGACCGAAGCGCGCGATGGCTTGGGCCCGACATTCAATGCGCAGTCGTGCTCGTCCTGTCATGACCGCGATGGCCGGGCCAAGCCGCCGGATGACGACGAGGACCCCGAGCGCGGCCTGCTGCTGCGGCTCAGCATTGCCGGGCCGGACGGCCCGATTGACGACCCGGTCTACGGCGGGCAGTTGCAGGACCGTGCCGTCATCGGAGTGTCGCCGGAGGGGCGGATCGGCATCCGCTACGAAGTCATCAGCGGCGTCTATCCGGACGGCACGCCGTTCACGCTGCGCAAGCCCACCTACGTCATCCTGGCCCCGGCCTTTGGTCCGCACGATCCGTCGATCATGATCTCGCCGCGCATCGCCTCGGCTGTCATCGGCATGGGCTTGCTGGAGGCCATTCCGGCGGAACGCATTCTAGAGCGGGCAGACCCCGACGATGCCGACGGCGACGGCATTTCAGGCCGTCCGAACATGGTGCGGGACATCCGGCGCGGAGAAGATGTGCTGGGACGGTTCGGGTGGAAGGCCAACCAGCCCACGGTGGAGCAGCAGGCCGCCGGCGCGTTCCATGGGGATATCGGCATCACGTCGACCCTGTTCCCTGAGGAAAACTGCCCCGCGGCGCAGGACGCATGCGCGGCGGCGCCGAACGGCGGCGCGCCCGAGATTCCGGACGAACGGCTCGGTCAGGTTGCGTTCTACGTGCAAACGCTGGCCGTCCCGGCCATGCGCAACGTGGACGACCCCCGCGTGCGACGGGGAGCCGAATTCTTCGTCCAGACCGGCTGCACCGCGTGCCACACGCCCAGGCACGTCACCGGGAACGACCACCCTGTCGAGCCCCTGCGCAACCAGACCATCTTTCCCTTCACGGACCTGCTGCTCCACGATATGGGCGAGGGGCTGGCGGACGGGCGGCCCGACGGCTTGGCCACGGGCCGCGAATGGCGCACGCCGCCGCTGTGGGGTATTGGCCTGGTGAAGGTCGTCAACGGCCACACCATGTTCCTGCATGACGGGCGGGCGCGGAGCCTCGAGGAAGCGATTCTCTGGCATGGCGGCGAAGGCCAAGCCTCCCGCGATCGGTTCATGGCGCTGACGTCGGACGAGCGCGAGGCGTTGCTCGAGTTTCTGAGGTCGTTGTAGTGGCGCGGCTGCTGGTGATACTCGTAGCGGCGGGCCTGCTGGGCCTGTTGGCCGGCTGTGGGGCGGGAGCTCCCGACGACTCCGAGGTCTTGATCAGTCTCACGGACCACGTCTTCGTGCCGACGTACCAGGCGGCCGGTGCGGCGGCCGCCGACCTCGAGACGGCGCTCGATGCACTGTGCGCGGCGCCATCGGACGGCGCGCTGCAATCCGCGCACCAGGCGTGGCGGGACGCGCGCGGCGCGTGGCTGCGGTCGGCGGCGATGGCGTTTGGTCCGGTGGCGGAACGACGCTCCGGCGGCTGATCGACTGGTCGCCGATCGACCCCGAGCGAATCGAACGGATGCTGGCGGAGAATCCCGCCACGTCCGAGGACGCGGTGCGGAACACCCTCGCGTCGACCCAGCGCGGGTTTGGGGCGATCGAGTACCTCGTGTTCGGCCCGGACGCGGTGTCCCAACTGTCCGACACCGCGTCACCGCGCTGTGACTTTCTGCGCGCGCTCGGCGCGGTGATTGCGTCCGAAACCGCCGCCATCGTCGATGAGTGGACGGTGTCGCGGAACGGCGGTCCGGCCTACCGGGATTTCCTCACCGGACGGTCGTCGAGCTCGATGCTCGAGAGCGCGGCGGTCGCCGAGGTGGTGCGGACGCAGGTGTTCCTCATCCGCACGCTGACGGACTTGCAGCTGGCGGCTGCGTTGGGGCTGCGAGGCGACGGTCCCGACCTTTCGGCCATACCCGGCGGCGCGGGTGGCAATGGCCTGGCCGATCTGCGCGCGACGGTGTTGGGCATGCGCGACGTGTACCAGGGAGACGCCGGCGCCGACGGGCTCGGGGTGTCCCACCTGGTCATTCCGCTGTCGACCGCGGCGGACGAGCGCATGCGCAGCCAATTCGAGGCTGCGTTGGCGGCGGTGGACGCCGTGGAGGGTCCGCTGCGCGCGGCCGTGGTGGATCGGCCGGCGCAGGTGCGGGCGGTCTACGACCGGGTGATGGAGCTTCGCCGCACGCTCAACACGGAGGTGGTGAGCCTGCTGGGGGTCGCGGTCGGTTTCAGCGACACCGACGGCGACAGCATGCGCTAGGACAAGGGCGCCCAATCGGGGCCGTCCGGCGCGGGCAGGATCCACGGCTTGGGCGCCAGGCCTGGCGCCACCCGGGCCAGATCGATGTCGGGGTCGATGAAGCGCACGGAGGGGCGGCCGTTGAACGTCACGAACACGTCGGCGCGAACCTCGACGTCGCGGCCCTGCTGCTGGTAGTCGTCGGCGATGAAGTGCGCGGTCTCCAGGATCATGTCCGGCTGGTAGGCCATGCGCTCGGCCTGGAGGGGCGTGAGGTAGTCCTCGGGATACGCCAGCCACTCCTCCCCGGTGAGGGGATCGGTGACGCGGAACTGGGCGTGTCCGGTCTTCTCCGTCAGCATCACGCGCCAGGCGAAGCGGTAGCCCTCCTCGTTGAAGCGGACCTCGCCGGGATAGGCCCAGTGGCGCAGGGGCACGATGACCTGCGCGAGAGCGAACAGGCCAAGGGCGACGGCGGCCGTGCGGGCCGGCCAGCTTGGCGGCGCGGCGGATAGCAAGGTGAACGGAGCCTTGGGCGGTGGGCGCCCGCGGAGCCTGGCCAGCAGCCGCCGGGGCCAGTCGGGTGAGAAGAAGATGAGCGTCCCCAGGATCATGACCCAGGGGAAGATGCCGATGGGAAAGAGCACCCAGGTGGCAAGATGAAACGCGATGACCACGAGGTAGGCGTAGGGGCGGCTGCGGCGCCACAGCAGCCAGCCCACGATCGTGAGGTCGAACGCGGCCCCGGCCCAACTCATGGCATAGGCCACCCAGGCCTCCTGGAGCAGCGGACCGACCAGGAACAGGTCACCGCTGTTGTAGAGCCAGATCCGCAGCGGCTGCGCATGCAGCAGCCAGTCGGGATTCAGCTTGGCGATGCCCGAGAACAGGTACACAACGCCCAGCTGCGCGCGGAGGGTCCAGAGCACCCACACGGGGATCGTGTCCCGCCGCCAGGCGGGCCTCCGCCGGGCGTCCAGCGACGCCATTCGGTGCAGGGGCATGAAGATCATCAGGAAGCCGACCAGGCTGACCCAGTAGTAGTGGTTGAGGTAGGTCGTCTTGTCGATGAGCTCGACGTAGGTGAAGAGGACGAAGAAGGCCGCGATGGAGAGGCGGTAGCGGTAGCCGAGCGCCACGCCCAGGCTGGCCACGCCAAGCAGCGCGAAGTGGAGATACATCCCCCAGGCCGGCCAGGGCTGCACCCACTCGAAGCCGAGGTATTTGAAGTGACGTTCGGGCTCGATGTAGAGCTCGGCGATCCAGCCGTGGGCGGCGAAGCGGCCGACGGCGAAGAGGCCGAGGAGCCCGAAGGCGATGCGAAAGGCCGCGGCCGAGGAGGCGCCGACCGGGCGGGAGGCGGCATGTACCACGCCGTCGAAGCCGCCCGGCAATGACGACGGGCCCATCATGCGTGTTGGGGGGTCGCCGGGCGGCCGCGGCTGGAATTCCAGATGTTGACCCCCATCCCAACCTTCACCATTCCAGGGGGAAGGAGTTCAAGCAGAGGCTTCCTACAGGTCCGTTTGGCCGGTGGCGGCTTCCTGGACGGCGCGGTAGAGCGGGCGCGGCGTGAAGTCCGGGTCGACCATGCGGAAGTAGTAGGAGGCTTGGTCGGGTCCGAGGGCGGCGAAAGACTGGCGGAAGAACCAGATGCCGAAGACGCCGATCCAGGGCCATTCACGCAGGCCGTAGCGCACGCCGTCGACGGTCCAGGCGGCCTGCTGCGCCTCCTCGACGCGTCGCCAGACGGGTTGCGAGACCTCGAGGTCGGGCGGTGCGGCGTTCCAGCCGTAGGCGCTGAGCCAGATGGGAGCGTCGCTGCGGCCGTATTCCACCATCAGATTGCGGAGCAACTCGACGCGGCGGAAGTTGAGCACGCGCGGGTCCGCCGGCGTGCTTGGGGAGTACTGCATGCCAAAGGCCGCCGCCGACTGGACGTCCAGGGTCTCCGCGGCGCCGTGGTCGTAGATCTGCCGCAGATAGGCAAGGTCGCTGATGGCGCGCGGGTTGTTTTCGAGCGTGGGGGCCAGCTGCGCGGCGGCGACGACGAGGCGATCATCGACCGATTTCAGCGCGTCGTGGGCCACGCGCAGCAACTCGGCATAGCCCGCGGGGTCCGGCGCCGCGCCGCCCCAGTTGGCGGCCAGGTTGGGCTCGTGCCAGATCTGGTAGTGCTGAACGCGGTCTTGATAGTGCTCGGCGAGGGAGCCCAGAAACGTCGCGAAGTCGTCGAGGTCCACGGGCGGTGCGGTGGGGTTGTCGCGACCGGGCCGCGCCCACTGCGGCGAGCGCTCGATGCGGGCCACGACTGAAATGTCCTGCTCGACGGCGCGGTCGACGATTTCGTCGAACCGGTCCCAACTGCTCTCGCGCCGCTGGGGATTGAAGAACCGGCCCGAGTCGGCTTCGACGGCGTCCCAAGCGATGCGCTGAAAAATCCAGCGGACGCCGGCGTCGCGCAACAGCTCCAGGCTGTGGCGGCGTTTCCAGGCTTCGTTCTCTTCGTCAAGGAAGACGTTGGCGCCCCAGGGCTCGACATTGGCCAGGGGCAAGGGGCTTGGGGCCGTGCGGCGCACCGGCTCCGCGCCGCACGCCGCCAGCAGGGCGCCGCCCATCAGGCCGGCGGCGCCGCGCACGACCGAGCGGCGGTCAAGCACGCGCGTCATGATTCGGGCTCGAGCCCCAGGTGCACCAGGCACTCCCGGCTGATCTGGGCGCTGGCGGCGGGATCGCGCAGCGTGAAGTCCTGATCCACGACGAGCCATCCGTCATAGTCGCTGGTCCCGAGAATCTCCAGGATGCCTTCCAGGTCGACGTGGCCGCCGCCGAGCTCCGGGAAGCCGCCCTGGTGGACGAAGGCGGGCAGGGCGCCGCCCTGCGCCAGATGGCGGTCGCGGAGGTCGGCGTCCACGTCCTTGAGGATGACGTAGGCTACCCGCTCGATGCGGTCGCGGATGAAGGCGCGCGGGTCGGAGCCCAGATAGAAGAGGTAGCCGACGTCGACGGCGAGCATCAGCGACGTGGGGTCGGTGAGCGACAGCAGCCGATCGAGCTCCGCCGTGGTCTCGACGTGCGAGCCGAGCTGGTTGCGAAAGACGACCTGGAGCTCGAACTCCTGGGCGCAGATGTCCGCGGCGCGGGCGAGGCACTCGGCGAGATGGCCCCACTGGTCCGGCTGCAGCTCCTCGGCGGGATCGCCGTGGCCCGCGGCCGCCCAGCGCTGGGGCACCGCGTGAGCCGCCGCGACGACGTAGGAGGCGTCGAGGTCCGCCAGAAACTCGGCTACGCGCCGGAGGTGGTCCAACTCGACGTCGTGGTACTCGGGGGCGAACCAGTTGGCCGCGAAGCGCCCGCCAATGAGCGGCAGGCCGTCGTCCGAGACGATGCGCCGGGCCAGCGGCGCGTCGCCCACCAGGTCGCTGGCGCCACCTTCGAGACCGGCATAGCCGGCGTCGCGGGCTTCCTCGGCGACGGTGCGGAACGGCGCGTCACCCCACATGGTGGCTGCAATGCCTACGCGCACGGCGCCGCGCGGCTAGTCCGGGGCGTCGGGTCGAGTCCCCGCACGCCCGCTCAACCGCTCGCCGGGCAGGGCGGTCAAGCGCTCTCGCCGCGGGGGAGGGGCCGCAGCCGGCTGCGGCGGCGCGGGTTCGGGCGCTGCGGTGGCCGGTGGCGTGTCGGGTGCTTTGGGCGGCGGCGGAGGCGGCGGCGCGCGGCGACGCGGCGGGGGCGGCTCATCGGGTCGATCGGGCACCCGCGCCCGCGCCGTTTCACCGGGCGCGGCGCGCGGCGGCGTGGGGCGGCGGCGGTCGCGACGCGGGCGCTCGCGCCGCACGACATCGGAAAGCAGGTCGTCCAACTCCAGCGTCTCGTCGGCCGCGGCGGCCAGCGGCTGGCTGCGCCCCGCGCCGCTGGCGACGACTTGCACCCGTACCCCCCGGCGCTGCACCGCTTCGATGAGCGGCACGAAGTCCGGGTCGGTGGTTACCAGTGTGAGGCGGTCAATGTAGGGCGCGAGGTCCAACGCGTCGACGGTCATCTCAACGTGCACGCTGGCATAGAGCGTGCCGTCGTCGCGGCGTCGGAGCCGCTTGGTCACGAGCTTGTAGCCGGCCTGGGACAGGCCGCCGAGGTCCAGCATTGGGGTGGGTTGCCCCTCGTGCTCGGTGCCGTAGGCCGTGGCGCGCACCAAGGTGGCGTCGCCGGTGAGTTTGTCGCGCAGCTGTTGGAAGTCGATCTGGCCCCCGCCGTTCGCCGCGAGGGCCTGCAACGAGGCCAGATCGATCAAGACGGCAGATTTATTCGTTGCGGCCACCACGTACTCCCAGCACCGATTCGAGACTGCCTAGATGATAGTGGACGGCGGCAGCCGGCCCGCGGGCCGGCTATGCCCCCTGTCGACCGGCGCGCCGCGCGCGTCCGGCGCGGAGCAGGTCGCCGACGAACACCCACCCGGCGACCCGGCCTCCGGCGTTGACCACGTAGTAGCCGCGATGGCGACGCTGGGCGTCCTCGAGCACGCCGTCGAGCGACGTGTCCGGCTCCAGCACGTCGGCCGGATCGATCGCTCGCGAGATGTCGCCCACGCGTGTGGTCTCACGCAGAAACGGCGGCACGGCGGCGATGTCGCGTGTGGCGACCATGGCGTAGACGTCGCCGGCGGCGTCCGCCACGGGCCAGACCGGCGGAGCGTTGTCGGCGCCGACGCTCGACTCGACCTCGGCGACGACGGCGTCGTGGGGAAACGGCGCTTGTGTGAATGCCCGCGTCACGTCGCGCACCACCATGGAGCTGAGCCGTCGTCGCAGGTCACCTTCGCGCAGCGCCGAGCGCGCGGCCGACCACAGAAACCAGCCGATAAACACGGCCCATATCGCCTGCACGCCAATGCCGCGGAACGCGATGAACTGCACGACGCCGAACAGGATGAGGAGTATGCCGAAGCCGGCGCCAGACATGCTGGCCACGCGAGTGGCCGTGTGCACATTCTGCGTGATACCCCAGACGACGGCCCGCAACACGCGTCCGCCGTCCAGCGGGAACCCCGGCAGCAGGTTGAAGGCGGCCAGGTAGAGATTGATCTCGCCCAGCCACTGCGCCGTCACGCGCGGCACGGTGGCCGGCGGCAGCACCTGCGCCAGGGCCAGGAACAGGCCGCCGACGGCGGCGCTCGTGAGCGGACCGACGATGGCGATGGCGAATTCCTCACCGGCGGCGCGCGGCTCCTGGGAAATCTCGGCCACGCCGCCGAAGACGAAGAGCTTGATGCGGGGCACGGCGATGCCGCGGCGCACGGCCATCAGGGCGTGGGCCACCTCGTGGGCCACGATGGAGGCGAAGAACACGACGCTGGCCAGCAGCCCCCCGGCCCAGTAGCTCGCCTGAGGTCCGGGTGGGGGCGGCGCGAGACCGGCTTGGGTGGCGGACTCGAAGAGCCGCACCGGGATCACCGAGTCGGAGGTCATCCAGGCGATGATGACGAAGATGATCAGCCAGCTCGGGTCGAGCGTGATGGCGGTGCCGCCGATGCGGAGGATGGTCCAGCCGCGCGAGCGGGCGGCGCGCGCCCCACGTCCCCGCCGCGGCGAAACTTCGCCCGGGGGCGACGGTGAGCTAGTTCCCAGCGGTGAGCCCCGGCGTGATGATGAGCGACGCCACCAGCAGAATCACGGCGATCACCGAAATGACGGCCCAGATGCGGGCCACCGTGAACCAGCGGCGCAGCCGCCGCCACGGTCGACGCGACGTGCCGGACGACGCGCGGCGCGACCGGCGTCGGCGCCGGCGGCGACCGCTCATGTCAGGGCCGGTGGGCGCGCCATCACCGGTCAGGCGCCGGCCGCCGACGCGCCGGCGCGGCTGCGGCTCTTCTTGGGAGCCGGGGCGCCCACGTGCAGGGAGGTCAGAGCACTGATGTCATGCCAGGCGTTGGCAGCCAGGCGCAGCTCTTCGGCAATGGCATCGGCGAACGAATACACCTCGACGCGTACGCCGTGCTCGCGCAGGTATTCCACCATCGGCACGTAGTCGCCGTCGCCGGACATGAGCGCCACGACGTCCATCGTGGGCAGGCGGCGAATCACGTCCACAACCAGGACCAGGTCGAGGTCGGCCTTGCGCGTGCCGTCGGCGAAGACCTTGATGGGCTTGGTGACGATGTCGTAGCCCATGTCCCAGACGGGCGCGACCGAGCGCTGGTGCTCGAGCCGGCCATTGAAGTCGGCATAGATGGGGCAATAGGCGCGTGCGTGGACCGTGCGGCGGCCGTCGCTGACGTGGGTCAGTAGCTTGGCGAAGTCCACACGAATGGGGTCGTCGGAGCCCCGATCGGTCAGGTTGGCCGTGTCCAAAAAGACGCCCAGGCGCAGCTTGGGGCCATAGTCCGATGCGCCGTTGGATGTGTGCAGGGTGCCGGCGGCGCGGGACAGGGCCTTGGCCGCGGCGGCCAGGTCGCGCTCGGCGGCGCGCGGCGCCGACACGGCGTCCTTGAGCTCGTCCATCAGGGCGCGCAGGTCGTCATCGGCGACTTGCCCCTTTGCGTCGGAATCGGGCGCGAAGTCTTCCGGGATGGGTGAGAGTCGTTTCATGATGCCTTGGTGACCTTTCGTCGTCGCGGCGCCGGCTTGGCTTGGCGATCCTTGTCGAGCATCTCCTGGAGCTGCTTCTCGATGCCTTCCTGGCGCGCCTCTTCACGTTCCGTGGCCTCGCGCCGCCGCTTGGCGACGGCCTTGGCGCCCCCGCCCGCCTCCAGCGCGTCCCAGAGGGCTTCGATGGCGTCGGTGTTGCCGCGGATCTTCAAGTTGGATTCAAAGGTGACGCCGATCATCTCCTGATCAAAGTCGTTCAGCTTCTTTTCGAGCGCGTCGAGCCGCGTGGTGAGCTGAAAGATGCGGGCGTCGAGGTCCTTGTCGCCGCGCTTGTAGGTGCGCTCGATCTGGACGACCTGACGCCGCAGCTCGCCGTAGTTCTCGAGCAGCCCATTGAGGTTGCGGGCGATGCGGCGATGGTGCGTGAGATGCGAGGGCAGCTTGCCGTTGGCCTTGTCGGCGGGTTCGTCGGCGTTCGCCTCGGCCGCGGCGGCCTCGCCCTCGGCGGGCGCTGGATTGGCGGGCTTGGTGCTACGTGAGCGACGGGCTCGGGATGTGCGTGTTGCCATTGGCGAGTGACTTCTCCATGGATCGAGGATCGAGATTGCGGCCGATGACTTCAAAGCGTGCCGGCGTCGGCCTGAACGTCCGGACTTCCACGCCCCCCATTACAACGTCGACGAGCAGCGTGGCGTTGTCCGCGCGCACGATGCCCTTGGCGCGAACCACGTCACCGAACTCGCCGCGGGCGAGAGCGGCCAGCCAGCGGTCGAGGTGGTCGCGCGCGAGCGGTCCGGGCAGGAGCGTGGCGCGCTCGAGCCCGAGCGTGGAGAGCTCGGGCTGCTCCCCGTGGTCGTGGCCGTGGTCGCCATTGGCCGCGGCTGGGGCGGGGCGTGATGCGGCAATGGCGGCGAGAACGAGATCGAGGTCGATGTCCGCATAGCTGGTGACGGCCAGGGCGGCGTCGGGATTGAGCTGGCGGGCGGCATCGCGCGCGGTCTCGATCTGCTCCGGCGTCGCGATGTCGGCCTTGTTGATGGCGAGCACGTCGGCGACGCGCATCTGGTCCACGTAGAAGTCGCCGAAGGCCTGGTGGGCGACCGCGTGTCTGGCGGCGTCGACGACCGTCACTATCGAGTCGACCTGGGCGATCTCACGCACCTCGGCCTGGGTGAACACCTGGCCCAGCATGTAGGGCGCGGCCAGGCCGGTGGGCTCGACGACCAGCCGATCCGGCGCCACGTCGCGGCTGATCTGGACCAGCGCCGTGAGCAGGTCGCCGCGGACCTCGCAGCAGATGCAGCCGCCGGTGAGCTCGCGGACCCTGACGTCGGCAGTGCGCAGCACGTGCTGATCAATGCCCTCCCGGCCGAACTCGTTGACGAGCACGGCGATGGGGCCCAGGGGCTGGAGACGCGGGATCAACCGGCGCAGCAAGGTGGTCTTGCCAGAGCCGAGAAATCCGTAGACGAGCGTGACTTTCACAGACGAGCGGGTGCGGCTAGAGGAACTCGGGAACGCCACGTTGGCCGGTGGTGGGACCCATGGGCGTCCATGAGCAGCCGCTGGCAGCGAGGCGTCAATCCCACACCCCAGTATCGCACGGCGACCGGATGCCTCGGCGGGGCGTCCCGCGACGCCTGGGCTACAGCTCCTCCATGTCGCGCCAGTTGGCGCCCACGCGCGCGTCGACGACCACCGGCACGCGCAGCGGATAGGCCTGGGTCATGCTGGCCGTCGCCAGCGGGATCGCGGCGTCCAGCTCGCCCCGCGGCACCTCGAGCACCAGCTCGTCGTGGACTTGCAGCAGCATGCGGGCCGCGAGGGCGTGGCGCCGCAGCTCCCGGTCCAACCGGATCATGGCGATCTTGATGATGTCCGCCGCGGCGCCCTGGATGGGCATGTTGATGGCGACGCGCTCGGTGGCCGCGCGCTGGTGAAAGACGCGCGCCTTGAGACCCGGCAGATACCGCCGACGCCCGAGCATGGTCTGGACGTAGCCGCGTTCGTGCGCCTCGGCGACGGTTTGGTCCATGTAGGCCTTGACGCCGGGATAGGTGGCGAAATAGGTGTCGATGAACGCCTGCGCTTCCTCGAAGGTCATCTCGGTGCGCTGCGCTAACCCTGCGGCGCTGATGCCGTAGACGATGCCGAAGTTCGTGGTCTTGGCCAGGCGGCGCATGTCCGAGGTCACGTCCGCGATGCCCACGCCGTAGAGGCGCGCGGCGGTTGCGGCGTGGATGTCCTGCCCCTCCCGGAACGCGGCGCACATGGCCTCGTCCTCGCTCGCGTGCGCCAGCACCCGCAGCTCGATTTGCGAGTAGTCGATGGCCAGCAGCGCGAGATCGTCGGCGCCGGAGACGAACGCCCGCCGAATCTCTCGTCCGCGCGCCGTGCGGATCGGGATGTTCTGCAGATTCGGGTTGGCCGAGGAGAGCCGACCCGTGGCCGCCACCGCCTGGTTGAAGCTGGTGTGGATGCGTCCGGTCTCGGGAACGACGAGGTTGGCCAGCGCGTCGGCGTAGGTGGATTTGAGCTTGGAGACGGCGCGGTAGTCCAGCACGCGCTGCGCGACGGGATGCGCCTCGACCAGCCCTTCGAGCACCCCACTGGCGGTGGAGTAGCCCGACTTGGTCCTGCGGCCCGCCGGCAACCCCAGCTTGTCGAAGAGCACGGCGCCGAGCTGCTTCGGCGAGTTGATGTTGAAGGGTCCCCCGGCGTCGGCGTGGATGGCGGCGGCGAGCTTCTCGATCTCGCGTTGCATGGCCTGCGAGAGCTCCCGCAGCGCGTCAACGTCGATGGCCACGCCCCGGCTCTCGATGTCGGCCAGCACGGCGGCCAGCGGCATTTCGACGTCTCGCAGGATGTGCGTCAGGTCGTTGGCGTCCAGGTCCTGCTCCAAGCCGGGCGCGAGGCGCAGGCAGGTGTCGGCGCGCACGGCCAGGGGCTGTGCGATTTCCTCGGGCGACAGCGTCGCCAGCGTGTTCGGCGGCGGAGCGTCGACCATCGGCGGCGCCAAGGTCTCGCCCAGGCGCCGGAATGCCAGATCGTCGATGGTTTGCGGGGTGGCGTCGGCGTCAACCAGGTAGGCCGCCAGCAGCAGGTCGAGCTGCACCCCGTCGAGATCGAGCCCGCAACCCGCGAGGCCGCGGCGCAGCAGCTTGGAGTCGAAGACGACCTTGTCGTGGTCGGCGGAGGCCAGCCACTCGCGGAGCGGGTTGAGGAGGCTTGCGTCAAGCGGGTCGCTGGGCACATAGGCCGAGGCGCCGTCCCAGGCGACGCCCAGGCCGCAGAGCTCGGGGCCGGTGCGGGTATCGCGCAGCAGGGGGAACACGCCCGCACGCTCGACGGTGAGCAGTCGTTCGCCAAGCTCGTCGGCTGCCGCGGGAGTGTCGATGATCCGCGGTGTGATTTCGGCCGTCTTCGGGGTGTCGTCCGCCGTCGGCTCCGCGAGGCCAAACGGCAGGCGCTCCAGCAGGGTGCGGAATTGGAGCTCCTGCATGAGCGCCGTCGCCGCCCCGGCGTCGGCCTGCCACAGGCGCGTGCGATCGGGATCGAAGGCGACCGGGAGATCGGTGACGATGCGCGCCAGCTCGCGGGACATCTCGGCTTGGTCGCGCTGGTGTTCGAGGAGCCGCCGTTCAGCCGGCGCCACGTCGTCGAGGCGCGCGTAGATCTCGTCGATGTCCCGAAACTGCTGCAGGAGCTTCGAGGCCCTCTTCTCGCCGATGCCGGTGACGCCGGGGATGTTGTCGGAGGAATCACCCATTAGGCCCTTGAAGTCCACGACCTGATCCGGATCGACGCCCCAATGCTTGCGGATCGCCGCCGCGTCGTAAATCTCCGTTTCGCCGGTGCGAGGGTTGCTGCTGAGCACCCGCACGTGGGGCGTCACGAGCTGATAGGCGTCGCGGTCGCCGGTGACCAGAAACACCTCGAACCCGGCCTTCTCGGCCTGCACGGCCAGCGTGCCGAGCACGTCGTCGGCCTCGTAGCTCTCAAGGTCGTAGGACGGGATGCCGAACACGTCGAGTAGCTCGCGCACGCGGCCAAACTGCACCACGAGGGCCTCGTCGGTCTCAGGTCGGCCGGCCTTGTACTCCTCGAACATGTCGTCGCGAAAGGTCTTGCCGGGGAGATCGAAGGCTGCGGCGGCGTGGGTGGGCGCGAGCAGGTCGACGATGCGCAGGAGGGTGGTGGTGAAGCCGAAGACGGCGTTGGTGGGCTCGCCGGAGGCGGTGGCGAAATGCTTGGGCACCGCGTGATAGGCCCGGTGCAGCAGGGATGCTACGTCGAGAACGATCAGGCGCGGGCGTTGCTCGGTCGCCATGGGCGGCAGTGTACGCAGGAGCTGCCGTCGGTCCGCGGCCGGGAGATTGCCCTAAGCGGTGTCGCCCTCGGCGCGAAACAATTCGAGCGAGAGATGCGAGGCGCGGCCGCCGCGTCGCAGATTCACAATCTCGGCCATGATCGCTAGGGCAATCTCGGCGGGCGTGCGGCTGCCGATGTCCAGGCCGATCGGGGCGTAGACGTGGCGGAACTTGTCGGGTGCGATCCCTTCCGCCAGCAGCGTTTGATGGACGATGTGCACGCGGCGGCGGCTGCCGATCATGCCGATGTAGGGCGCGGGGGTGTCCAGCAGCAGGCGCAGGGATTCCTCGTCGTACCGATGCGCGCGGGTCACGAGCACGACGTAGGTGGCCGGATCGACGCGCAACTCGGAGAAGAACTCGTGCATTGGGTCCACGACGACCTGGTCGGCGGTGGGAAAGCGCTCGCGATTGGCGTAGTCGGCGCGGTCGTCCACGACCCAGGTCTCGAACTCCAGCAGATTCGCGCAGAGGGCCAGCGGCTGGGCAATGTGCCCGGCGCCGGCGATGACAAGCCGCGGCGTGGGGACGATGGGGTCGAAGAAAACCTTGACGTAGGCGGCGGCGCGCCGCGACGAGGCGCTGCCGTCAGGCGCATAGGTGTGCGTGACGGGCTCGCCGGTCCGGAGGGCGTCGGCCGCGTCTTGGGCGACGGCCCCATCCAGCGCCGCGGCGCCGAGCGTGCCGAAGAGGCGATCGTCGGCCTCGTAACGCAGCGTGAGACCGAGGTCGAGGCCCGGTACGCCGCGAACGCCGGCGACGTAGACGAAAACCTGGGGCGTACGGGAGGCGATGGCGCGAACCGCCGCCTCGGCCGCGTCGTTGGTCATGCCGCCGCCGCGGCTGAGGCCTCCCATGGCTCGATCAGCACGTCGAGCGTGCCGCCGCACACGTCGCCTTCACCACGCACGTCGTCGACGAGGTCGATTTCGATGTTGCGGGCGCGGCCGTCGGCCAGGGTGCGCCGGGCGTTGGCCCGCACATCGGACTCGACGCAGCCGCCGCCGACGGTGCCCCAACTCGATCCGTCCTCGAAGAACAGCATGCGCGCGCCGATGCGCTGCGGGGTTGAGCCGCGGCTGCCGACCACCAGCGCGGCGACAACGCGCTCGCCGCGGCCGGTGCGTTCGAGGATGTGGCGGAAGAATGGCTCCATGGCCTGTCAGTTTAGCCGAGGTCAACCACGGGGGTCGCCCGGTGGCGCAAGCTGCGCGTAGCGTGGGCCACCGGATGCGGGGCAGCGCGTGTGCTAGCGTCGCGTGGTCGATGGATTCGGTGTGGAAGGCCCTGGCTGGGATCGCGCCCGCGCTGACGGTGAATCTCGCGCCGTCCCATCGCGACGGTCTGGTGTTGCGCTCCCCGGTGCTGACGGCCTCGGGCACCTTCGGGTTTGGGGACGAGTACCGCGACCTGGTGGACCTGAGCCGGCTCGGCGCCATCGTCACGAAGACGGTCACGCCGGAGGCGCGCGAGGGCAACCCGACGCCGCGCACGGTCGAGACGCCCGCCGGCATGCTCAACTCCATCGGGCTGCCGAATCCCGGCCTCGCGGGAGTTCTGTGCGAAAAGGCGCCCATCTGGCGCGAGCTGCCTTGCCCGGTCGTCGTGAGCGTGTCCGCGCACAACGCGACGAGCTGGACCGCCCTGGCGGGGGCCTTCGACGGGCTGCCCAACGTCTGCGCCATCGAGGCGAACCTGTCATGCCCCAACGTGTCCGGCGGGCTGGACTTCTCGGCCACGCCCGAGGCCGCGGCGGCGACGGTGGCGGCGGTGCTGGCGGGCACGGACCTGCCGGTGATCGCGAAGCTGTCGCCCAACGTCGGCGACATCCGGCCCATCGCGCGGGCGGTGGAGGACGCGGGGGCGCACGCGATCTCGCTTATCAACACAATCGTGGGACTGGTGGTCGACGTGGAGCGACGACGGGCGTTTCTGGGCGCCGGCAGCGGAGGCGTCTCGGGGCCGGCGATTCGCCCGGTGGCGCTGCGCTTCGTCTACGAGGCGCGGCAGGTGGTGGACGTACCGATCGTGGGGATCGGGGGAGTTGCCTCGACAGAGGACGCGCTGCAATTCCTGCTGGCCGGGGCGGCGGCGGTGCAGGTGGGCACGGCGACGTTTCGCGAGCCGCGCACGGCGGAGACCATCACGGACGGCCTGGCGGCATATGCCCGCGATCACGGCCTGGACTCGCTGCAGGAGATCGTGGGAGGCGCACAGCCGGCGCCCGCGACGTCAGCGGCTGAAGTGGATCTGAAGGACGTCGCGGTCGGCGAGGGCGTGATCGCGCCCGACGCGCTGGAGACGGCCGGCGGCGCGTAGCGGCGCAAGGCCGCCGGAAGCGACCACCTCATCACACGGCGCGACGTCGGCGCCAATGAAACGCTGGCCGAAGTCGCTGTGAATCGTGGCGGCGGCCTCGAGCGCCGTGCCGCCCACCGGCAACAGCCAGGCCGTGGCGGCGGCGCGGTTGGCGGTGTAGAAGACGTGCAGCCCCGCTGCCTGCATCACTGCGGCGCCGACGCGGTCGGCGGCGGTGTCCGGGAGGCCCAGGTCTTCCCGGAAAGCTTCGGCGTCTGCGGGATCCAGGGACCAGATCTCGGCCTCGGTCTCACCGGCGACGACGGCGAGGGCGGAGAGGTTGGCGGTCGCGCGGGCCGCGCCGGGCGCGTCGAGGTCGGCAACGTTGGCGATCACGGCGCGGGGTTTGACGGCAAACAGCCCAAACCCCCGCAGCGCGCGCCGGTCGTCGGGCGTGAGCGCCGAGGCGTCGAGCACCGGGGAGGCCTCGAGCTGCTCGCGCGTGCGTTCGAGCAGGTCGAGGGTGTGTTGCGCCTCGCGCCGTTCGACGCGCGGACCCGTAGTGGCGCGCTCGCGGGCGCGCGCGGCGGCTCCTTCGAGGACCTCGAGATCCCAGAGCGCCAATTCCGCCGCCAAGTCATCGGCGCTGCTGCGCAGGGCGGAATCTGCGTCGGCCCCCGCTTCGGGGTGAACGACGAACCCGAGGACATCGGCGGTGCGCAACTCGCCCAACCAGGCGGGGTTGACATCGGCGCCAAACCCCAGCGCGTGTCCCGGGAAGTGCCACAGGGTGAGTTGCGCCTGAACCACAGACTGAGATCCCATGACGTCGGCCAGGCGCGTCAATCGGCGATCGGGCAGCCCGAGGGCGCCGATTCGCCGCGGCACGCGATCGCGGGACTCGACGACCTGCGAGCCGACGGCGGCGTCGAACACCTGGTCGATGCCGCCGTCAGGGTGTCCAACGAGCGCGACGGTGGGCTGCACGGAGTTTCTCCCAGCCGACGCGGCCGGAGGGCCGGGTCCGTTGGTATATTAGGTCGGCAGGCGACCGGTGCCTGCCTCGTCTTTTCTATCGCCAGGTTGGGCCATGCCCTCACCCAAAGAACTGAAACGTCAGCACGCGCGCGCGAAGAACGTGCGTCGCGAGGAATTCAAGCGCGGACGCAACGCGAGCGTACGGTCGACCGTGCGGCGGTTGGTTAGACGCGCACGAACGGCCATCGACGAGGGCGACGCGGCGGCCGGCGAGGCCGTGCGGGCCGCGCAATCGGCCCTGGACGGCGCGGCGCGGCGTGGGATCATTCCGCGGAACGCGGCGGCGCGTCGGCTCGGGCGGTTGGTGAAGCGCCAGCGCGCGGCGGAGGAAGCCGCCTAGCGTCGACCCGGCGGGGTCGCCAACCGGGCCGTCAGAATCTCGAGCAGCGCGTCTTCCTCGCTGCCGGTTGATTTGAGCGCACGATCCGTGCGCACCACCTCGCCATACATGCGTTCCAGCAGTCGGGGCGAGGTGCGCCGAGCCTGCGTGTGCAGCTCACGCGCCCGAAACGGCGGCACGCCCGCGCGGCGACCCACGTCCTTGGTATCGCCGCCCGTGTCGTCCACTGCCTTGGCCGTGGCCAGCCGCCGCATGGCGGTGCCGATGTCGGCCAGGATCATCTGCTTGGGCGCCCGCAGCCCCAGCAGATCGTGGAGCACGCCCAGCGCCCGGCGCGGCTGCTGCGCCGAGACGGCGTTGATGTAGTCCCAGCGCCGGTGCTCGCCGATGGTGGCCGAGGCCGCGTCGACGTCGTCCACGGTCAGCGTGCCGGTGAAGCCGGCGTAGGCGGCGAGCTTGTCGACCTCGCGGGCCAGCAGACCGGCGTCGGGGGTGACGATCTCGACCAATCGCTCGGCGGCGGCGTCATCGAGACGGACGCCCTGGCGCTGCGCCAGTCGCCGCGCAAACTGCGCGGCCCGGCGCTCATCCAGCGGACGCACCTGCCGCACCTGCGCCCCGGCATCCTCGAGCTTGCTGAACGCCTTGACGCGCGAGCCGCTCCGGCGATCCCCCAGGTCCACATAGGCCAACGCCGCGAGATCGCAGGGCGCGGCGGAGCCGGCACCGGCAAACTCGGCCAGCCACGGCAGGACCTTCTTGTCGCTCGTGACCAGTGCCTGGGTGTTGGTCAGCAGCACTTTGCGGCGGCCACCGAACATGTCGATCGCGCCGCAGGCTTGGGCCACCTCCACGAGGGAGGTTTCGGCGCCGTCGAGGCGGGTGAGCGAGAGGTCGTCGTCGGTGTCGCCGAGGCCGAGCGCGATGCGCGCCTCGTCGTGGATGCGGGGCTCGCGCGCGCCGAGGAAGACGAAGAGCATTCGCGCGGCCTCCCCACTCGCCGATGCTCAAGGGTACGGCGCGACCGGGCCGTGTCGCGAGCACCGCGCGGTAGATCGGCGAGTCAGGGTGGACTGGATTCCCGCTCCCCGCCTGCGCGGGGACAGGCTCCGCGGGAATGACGATGCTGGCATAGCCCTCTGCGCTACGTTGACAGCGGCACGCGGCGCGCCCATGCTGGCACGCCTACAGCAGTCTGTGGCGGTGGTTAGCGAGGGGGCAGTCGTGGCGACGCAGGCGACGGGCGGCCGCATCGAACAGGTATTCGTGGACGGCAATCCGGGGTCGCGGGACCTATATGCCCGCGCTCGCCGGGTGATTGCCGGCGGCGTGACCCACGACGTGCGCGTGCATTCGCCGTTCCCGGTGATGGTCGAGCGCGCCGAGGGCTCGCGGAAGTGGGACGTCGACGGCAACGAGTACATCGACTACACCATGGGGCACGGCGCGCTGATTCTGGGTCACGCGCATCCGATTCCCACCCAAGCCGCGATTGAGCAACTGAGCCGCGGCACCCACTACGGCGCCAGCCACGAGATCGAAACCGCGTGGGCCGAGCAGATCTGCGAATTGATGCCCAGCGTGGAGCGCGTGCGCTTCACCGGCTCGGGCACGGAGGCCACGCTGATGGCCATGCGGCTGTCGCGGGCGCACACCGGGCGCGAGCGCATCGTGAAGTTCCACTACCACTTCCACGGCTGGCACGACTACGCGCACGTGGCGCAGTCCGATCCCCTCGACGTGCCGATGTCGGCAGGCATTCCCCAGGCCGTGCAGGACACGGTGACGGGCATTCCGGTCGACCTGGACCGCGTGCGCGAAGAGCTATCCAAGGGCGACGTGGCCGGGTTGATCGTGGAGCCCACGGGCGCGGGCTGGGGCGCGGTGCCCCTTGATCCGGCGTTCGTCAAAACTCTGCCGGACCTGTGCCGCGAGCACGGCACGGTGTTCATCCTGGACGAGGTCGTCACCGGATTCCGGCTGTCGCCGGGCGGCTATCAGGCGCTGCATGACGTGACGCCGGACCTGACGACGATGGCGAAGGTCCTGGCCGGGGGGCTGCCGGGCGGCTGCGTCGGCGGTCGCGCGGACATCTTGCAGCGGCTGGAGATGCGCGGCGATCCACGATGGGACCGCGGTCAGCGCATGGCGCATCCGGGCACCTTTAATGGCAATCCGCTATCCGCCGCCACGGGCGTCGCCGTGCTGCGGCACATCGCCGACGGCGCCGTGCACGCGCAGATCGACGCCCAGACCGAGCGGCTGCGGCGGGGAATTCAGGACGTGTTCGACCGGCACGACCTGGGAGCCATCGCCTACGGCGAGTCGTCGTACTTTCACGTGAGCATGGACGGGACGCCCTCGCGCGGCGGCATGTCCGGTGACGACGGCGCGGCCCTGCGGCGCGCGCTGCATAGCCACGGCGTGCACATCATGACCAGCGGCGGCCTGCTGTCGACGGCGCACACCGACGCAGACATCGACCGGACGATCGAGGCCTTCGATGCCAGCGTGCGCGACCTGGAGGCGGACGGGCTGGTCGGAGGCTAGGGGAAACCGGCACCGCTCACGTCAATAGGTGACGGTGGTGGTGTCGCCGGGAGAGCCTGCGGGCGGTGCACTGGCCGAGCATACCGACGACCGAGGGTAGTTTCGCACGACTTTCGGTAGGCCATCGTGCCTGATCCATTCCCGCGTGAGAGTTATCTCTGCCCGTGCCGGACAAGTCGTGATATTTTCGAGCCGTCACGCGCTGGAGTCCCAAGCGCGTCACAGGTGCACCATATGGCGGACGACACCATCGCTCTTGAACTTGAGGGTTCGGGCTTTGAACTGGATGACTTGGATGCGCTCCAGCATTTCCGCGGCTTGCTGCGTGAACTGGCGGCGGACGCGGCGGGCGGCGCCGCGATCACATGGGAACTGCGCAGTCTCAAGACCGGCAGCCTCGTCGCCGAGGTCAAGGGAACGGCCGAAGACCAAGACGCCGTGCACCGCGTCGTCGCCGCCTACGATTGCGTGGGGGCTGCCCTAGCCGTCGGTGATCCCGTACCGTATTCGGACGCCGTCAGCATGCACGCTGACCGACTCACCAGCCTGATTAATGGGCGCGTTGACTTCCTCCGCTTTCGGACTGGCGGGCGCGTCCGCGAAGTTCGCCGTGCATCCACGACCGCGCCATGGAAGCCGCTCCCGCATCTCGACTCGTTTGGCGCGATTGAAGGCGTGGTGGACGCTCTGGCTCGGCGTCGCGGGACGCGGTTCGTGGTGTATCCGGATGATGAACTGCGTGGAATTCCCTGCTACGTGACCGATGAGCATGAGGCGAAAATGCTCAAACTCTGGGGAAAGCGTGTTCGGGTTGAAGGTCTTCTGCGGAGAGACGGAGAGTCGGAGATCCCCCTGTCCATCCGCGATGTGACTGATATAGAGATCGTCACGCAGCCAGTCGAAGAATCCGAGGACTTGTGGGGCATTCTTCCCGCAGCCACCCGGAAACCTGAGGAGACCATACGGGCGGAATGGGATGGCACCTAGCCACCCGCTTGTGTATTGGGATGCGTGCTGCTTCCTGTCCTATCTCAGCGGCGACCCGTCCCGATCAGTGTTGCGAACACTCATGGAGGATGCCAGGGCGGGCGGGATCTTGCTCGTTACGTCAGCAATCTCCATCGCGGAGGTCGCCTACCTTGCGCCGGAGGGTCTGGGCAGGCCTCTAGACCAAACAATCGAAGAGAAGATCAAGCGCATGTGGGGCTGGGTTCAAGCGATCCGCATCGTAGAAACGCATGCTGGAATCGGCCGACGGGCTCGTGACTTGCTGCGTCACGCGCTGGCGCACAGTTGGGAACGGAATGCCCGTGATGCGATTCATCTGGCGTCGGCGCAACTTGCCGGTGCCACTACAGTCCATACCTATGACCGAAAGTGGGATCGCTTCGCACAGCGCATCGAGAGGTCTGTGGAGCGTCCTAATTCCCTGTACGTGACGCAGGCTGGGCCGGGACGAGGCACGAGCTAGCGGAGACTGGCCCGGGTTACCTCAATAGGTCACCGCGGTGGGGTCGCCGGGGAAGCCTGCCGATGGGGCGTTGCGGTTGCCGGGGAGGGGCCAGCCCTGGCCGCCCATGGTGCGGTATTCGTCGGCTTTGCCGCAGAGCCAGAAGAACATTTCCGCCGCGTCCAGGCACTCCTGAAACTGCTGCCGAGGCGTGGTGATCGGGAAGGTGTAGTCGGCGAGCTGGAAGTCGAATTCCGGCTCGATGATCCAGTCGCGGGCCGGCGGCGCGGTGCGCCAGTAGTTGTATTTCAGGAGATTGCGAACGCCCTGCGCCGTTGATGCGGACCGGCGGTGCCAGATCGAGTAGACGGTGAGAAAGATCGAGCCGGCGGAGGCGGCGGTCTTGACGCTGTGCCGCATGCCGCCGTAGTGCCCCATGAAGCTGGCGTGCTGGAACAGGTAGTGAGAGCCCGGAATCACTTCGGTCGGCCCCATCTCGGGCGTGCAGGCCTCGGGGTAATAGAAGACCTGGAGGTAGTGCAGCGAGGGGCCGTAGCGCGACTGGCCGTCACGATGCCAGTGTTGCGCCTCCCGGGGCATGTGGACGCGGTGGTTGCTCATGAGCACGGGCGTGGTGAACCCCGCCCCCAGCAGACAGCGAATGGCGCCGGCGGCGGCGGGGTTGAGGATCACGTGTTCCATGAACCAGTCCTCGGCCAGGATGGCCGTGGGCTCGAAGTAGGTGTCGCTGTCGAGGAACTCCACGGCGCGGCGATTGATCTCGTCCGGCACCACGCCGTCGAGCAGGAGATAGCCGTTCTTGCAGAAGTCGAGGACCTCGGAGTCGGTCAACGTCGGCTGGATGTGCGAGGTGTCCATCAGGCGCTCCGAATCTTCTCGAGCACGAACTCTGCGCCGTAGGCGTAGGTGCGCGACTCGTCGAGCAGCAGGGCGAGGTTGGGAAAGTCGATGATGCGCCAGCCGTCGCGGATGGCTTCCACGACGGTCTGATAGGGCCAGTCGTCGGGATCGTCCGGGCCGTCGGACACCTCGCCGTCGAGGACGAGGCGCATGCCGATCACCTCGGAATTCACATCGGTGCCGGAGGCCTGCAGGTAGAGCAGGTCCTGTGTCGCCGGGCCCGCCGCCACCTCGTCCCGAATGGCGGCGAGCGTGGACTCCTGCAACGTTCCGGCGCGAAGCTCGGCGATGGCCTGATCGAGCTTGTCTGCGATCGCTTCACACGACATCGCGACCTCCCCGGGTGCCCGTCGCTCGATTATCCCCCAAACGGCACGGGTTCGGGCGCCTGCGCTTCGGCGGGCACCAACCCGATCTCCTTGGCCAGGTCGCCCGCCAGCACGATGGTGACCGTGCCGGCCGTTGCCCAGGGCACGTCTTCCTTCCAGAGCTGGAAGGCGGCGCGCTGGCCGCGCACGACGACGACCGAGTCCAGCTCGTGCACGCCCATCGGCAGGCCGTAGCGATTGATCCAGTCCGGCACGGCGCGGAATCGCGCCAGGAGCGGCGGGTAGGGCTCGAGGATCGCGAGGTGCCGCGCCAAGATGTCGGACCAAGCCAGCCCGCGGTCCCCCAGCCATTCGC
>DAOUKN010000262.1:0-7703 GCA_034421255.1 Chloroflexota bacterium
AACGCCAACCTCGACCATCGCATGATCCTGCAGCGCGGCGATCCCTTGATCGACGCGATCGAGGGTCTCGGCCAGCGCGCCTACGTGATGGACGACAACCCCACCACCGAGAACATGGCCCGGATGCTGTTCCAGCAGGTCCGGCAGCTTGGATTGCCGGTGGTCGGTGTGACCCTGTGGGAGACGCCGGACTCCTACGCCACCTACGCGCCCGAGCCGGCGCGCGCGGCGCGGCCAAACGGCGCGACACGCGCTTCGGTGACCTCCACCTAGCTCCCTGAGGCGCATGGCCGCACGGGCGCGTCTCGAGGCCCATCGGCCGGTCCTGCAGCGGCTGGCCAGCACGCGTGACATCCCGAGTCGCTGGCGCGCGGCCCTGTGTGTGCCGGGACTGCTGGCCCTCCTGGCGCTGGGCGGCTGCGAGACGACGCCCGACGACGTGGCTCCGACCGCCGCGCCGTCGCCCGCCGCGATCGCGTCAACACCCGCGGCCACACCGACGCCTCCCCCAGCGCCCGAGCCGACGCCGCCGGCCTCCGATACCCCGGCTCCGCGACCTCTGGCTGACTTTGGCGACGCACCGGACGGCGTCTCCGCCGGCTACCCCAACCCGCGGGTGATCGGGCGATTTCCCACGCGGCTGTCGTCGCTGACGGCCGAAGGCCCGGGCGCCCACATCCGCCGGCCTGGGCTCGACCGGCTCGGCTCCAGCGTGACGGCCGAGTCGGACGCCGACGACCCGGCCGACATCGACGGCGTGCCCAACCTGGTCAAACAGGACGCGGGGGACGATGGTGTCCTTGGGCTCTCGGTCAGCCTCGCGCCGCCGCGGGCTCTGGCACAGCTCACTGTCTCGGTCTCCTTGGGCCTCGCCGCTCCCGCTGGTCCGCGCCGCATCAACGTCTTGATCGACATCGATCGCGACGGCCGCTGGACGAGCCCGGCGGAATGGGTGCTGCGGGACTGGGAAGTGGACCTCGAGCCGGGGGCGTCCGAGACCTTCGTCAGTCCGGGCTTCTCCATGCTCGACGGCGAGGTGTTGCCCGAAGGGGCGTGGATGCGCGTGTTGCTCACCCGCGAGAGCCTGGCCGGCGAGCCGTGGGCCGGCAGCGGGAGCTGGGAGTTTGGCGAGGCTGAGGACTACCAGTTGGCGCTGCCGGAGATCTCGCGACCGGACGGCTCCCGCCCGGCACTCGCCGTTGTGGAGTGTCCCGGCCCGCTTCAGTGGGTCGAGGCGGTGGTCGTGATGGAGGCCGCCTGCGCCGTCACCAATGTCGGCGAGGAGGGAGACTTCACGGCGCGCGTGGTGCGCAGCGTGGGTTCGGTCACGCTCGTTCCCAACACGGTGACCAGCGAGACCCTGCACGCCGGCGCCACGCGGACCGCCACATTCGTGCTCGTGCGCGCCGACGCGGAAACCAACTGGCGGGTGCGCCCGATCACGGTGTCGCTGGCTGGGCAGGTCGATTCGGGCGTCGTGGTGCTCGGCCTCACGCCTCACCGAACCGCCCTCAGCGTCAGCCCCGCCGACCCAGCCGTGCGCACGTTCGATCGCGACGCGCAGGAGGACTACTTCGACATCACCAACCTATCGCCGATGGAAGGCTTTGGCTTTGCCGACATCCAGCGTGTCACCCTGGGCACGGCCGCCATCGACAGCGTCGGGCTCGACATTCTGCGTCGGGCGTATTTCACCGTGGGCGGATTGAGCGGAGCGGTGGCCGGCGACTATGTGGCCGCGATCATCGACATGGTCGACCCGATCCCGCTGGCCGATTCCGCGCTCGGCTGGCGCGTCTCCCTGGCGCTCGAAGCCAATGACGATCCCCAGGACAACTGGCGGCCCCGCGTGCGGGATTTCGACCTCTATCAAGGCACCGACCATTGGTATGAGCTGATTTATTTGCCGACCCTCGACCCCGTGTGGCGCATCCAGCGCCGCGTCGCGCTGGCGCCCTCGCAGGCGCTTCCGTCGAACGCCGTCGCCTTCATCGACGGACGGCGCGTGTTGCTGCTGATCCCGGAGTCCGAGCTCGAGCGCGCGAACGCCGACCTGCGCTTCCGCGTGATGACGTTCGTGCATGAGCCCGACGATCCGAGCGGCACGGTCGAGACCTCGATGGCCGATGTCTTCCCGCCGCTCGATCAGCCGCTGCAAACGTTCGGCCCACGCACCGACCCGCTCGGATAGACCGCTCCCTATCCCCTCAACCGGCCGTCGCGTTGCCCGAGGAGAGACCCAGGTGCCGGTTGTATCCAACTCTGACTTGTCGGCGTGGCTGCGTTCAATTCGTGACTCACCGGACAAGAAATGGCCGCTCGGGTACCACCAGGTGGGCTTGGGCCGTGCTCTCCGGCGCTATTGCTCTCATCGTGCTGGCGCTGACGCCTACCGTCGATGATCGTGACGCAGCCGTCGACTGGATCGCCCGTCGCCGTTGACGGCCGCGCCGTCTTCTAGAATCCCCTATGCTCCCGCACGTACCAGCAACGCCATGCACACCACCCCCTCTCCTGACTACGTGCTGCGAGTGAAGTTCCACTCGAAGCGGCAGGCGTGCAACGCCCCGGCGTGGCTCTGGGGCTGTCCAACGACAAGCTATCGGTGCATTGCCGGACGTGCGTCGAACTCTCGGACCCACCGATGGAGGAAGCGCGTACCTCGCGCGACTGGCAAAGGCGGGCGAGACGGGCTAGACAGAGGGTTGCGGGCCAGGGTAGCGGCGGGTACGTTATGAGTGTGATCATGCTGGGGATGGACGGCAAGCGGCTCACCTGCAAGGGCTTGATGGGCGCATGATCCGGGTCCTTACTGGCGACAGTCGCTCGGTGCTGCGGACGCTGCCACCGGCCTCTGTCCAATGCTGCGTGACCTCGCCGCCGTATTGGGGCCTGCGCGACTACGATCACCCTGATCAAATCGGTGCCGAAGCGTCGCCGACTGAGTATGTCAAGAGCCTTGTTGACGTATTCCGCGAGGTGCGGCGCGTGCTGACGCCTACCGGAGTCGTCTGGCTCAACGTCGGTGACGGCTATGCGAGGAACGGCGGCACCGGTCGCCACGGGCCGAACGCGATCGTCGGCAACACACGAAAGCTGATTCAGCATCGCAATTGCAAGGTTCCGTCATGCTGGGGCCTGAAGGCGCTTGATCTTATGGGAATCCCCTGGCGCGTGGCGTTCGCGTTCCAGGAAGACGGCTGGTTCCTTCGGTCACGTATCACGTGGGTCAAGAAGGCACCGATGCCAGAGAGCGTAAAGAACCGGCCAACGCAAGCTACCGAAGACGTTTTCCTGTTTGCGAAGTCTCCGAAATATTTCTACAACGCACACGGTGTGCGTGAAGACTCGGGAGCCAATTTACGCAACTACTGGTTCCTCGGGCCCGACCCGAATAAGAATGGCCATCCAGCCGCGTTCCCTCGGGAGATTCCGCGCCGCTGCATCTTGCTGGGATCTCGTGAAGGAGACACCGTGCTCGATCCTTTTGGCGGATGCGGGACGACCGGGGTGGTGGCTGAGGAACTCGACCGCAACTCTATTCTCATCGAACTGAATCCTATGTGGAGCCAAGTGATCGAGGACAGAGTCCGTGCCCCGCAAGCCTAGTTCCAAGGCGAAGATACTCCAGTTTTTCTTGGACAACCCTGGGGTTGTGTTGCGTTCTCAGGCAATCCAAGAGGCAAGTGGTGGTGCCGTCGAGTGGGCACGACGGGTGCGAGAGCTGCGCGAAGTCGGCTGGAAAATTCGAACCAACAATGATAGGGGTGATCTCAAGCCCGGCGAGTATTTACTCTCAGACCGCACACCGCCACCGTATGTCTTGTCGCGCAGCATCTCCAACCGAACGCGCGCCCAGGTGCTTGAGCGAAACGGGTATACCTGCCAAATGTGCGGCGTTGGGGCGGGCGACTCTGACGACAACGGGCGAATAGTCCGCCTGCACATCGGACACGTCGTCGACCGAAGTCATGGTGGCCATGATGGGCTCTCGAACCTGCGCGCACTGTGCAGCGCATGTAACCAAGGTGCCAAGAACATCGTACAAGAGCCGCCCACACGCATCTGGCTTCTCAGTCAAGTCCGGCGCGCATCCGCCAATGACCAGCGCTCCGTTCTCGATTGGCTGCTTCAAAAGTTCAAGGAGGATCTTTGAGCCATGCAGGTACACTGGATCAAGTGTGGCCGTGGTGCTGGCGTATGGTGCGACTTTGCAAACCTCAACCTAGCGTCACTTGATAACACTGACGTTGGCGTTTATATAATTTGGCGTGCAGCTGATGGTCGCGTTGTATATGTCGGTCAAGGAGATGTAGCTGCTCGAATACGCGAGCACCGACTAGACCCCAGCATCTACACCTTTGCACCGTTGAACGTGACGTGGGCGAGCATCGAGCCAACTCACCGCCATGGGGTTGAGCGATACCTTGCAGACAGGCTTCAACCGCTAGTCGGAGTCACATATCCGAACGTCCTTCCAATCTACGTCAATACCCCGAGCGCCCTGGTGGTTTTTGGATAAGGGACTATCTATTGCTATGTATGGGGGTTCGCGCATACTCCATCATTATACTCTGAACTGCCATTTCCTCCTCGTTTTCGCCATTTGTCTCATCGCTATCCTGCCGTTCAAACCTCCAATAAGTATCTAGCACTATTGCCCCTAATAGTATACCTGCCACTACAATATAGAATGAGCCTTCAATGATTTGCGGTTTTGCTAGAAGGAACTGGCGCACGCCAAATGCGATGAGAACAACAACTGATGCAACAGTGGGGATGACGTTGCGGAGAATATTCTTGACGGTTCGGCTACTCTTGGCTGCCCACCTTTGCTCCAGCTTTCTGTACTTCTTAGCTTCGCACGATGCCCCGCCTTGAACCGCCCTCCTCACTGTGTTTTCCAGTCCATCTCGTGGCATAGTTACGACTGGGAATGTGACTTCGTATGGAGATTCACCGCCACTGCCAACTTGAACGGTGACAAGAGTTATGGCTGAAGTGTCACTCTCCGCCATTATCAATTCCATATTGCTTGGACGAAAAGAACATCAGAAGGCCACACGTCGCACATGTGAGCTGGATCATAGGTAGTTGCCAGTATCCAGGTGGTGGAGGCGCGCCAGAGTCCGCCCATTTGTCAACCTGAGCTTTGACTGTGCCTGGGCCTAGCTCCCAGACATTGTTTTTGCACAGAGGACACTGAAGACCTTCTTTATTGAATTTTTTTTCGAAGGTATGGAACTTGCTGATAAACTTGTCCGCGTTGATTTCGCGTTGCGACCGGCCGTCTGGCTCGTCAGATATCGAAACACTGGATTGACGCTGGTTTTCGTCAGTGGTTTCGGCGACCTTCTCAGAGTCCATGCGCGTCATCCGGTTGCGGGCGGGCGCACATAGTACAGGTATCGTCGGAACGGTCGCAAAACATGTCTGCAAGGAATCGATACTCTTGCGGTGGTGCCTTAGCTCAGAGTCACGCTCGACCACAATATATAGACGAAGTACTCTTCATTGATCTATATGTAGTATTCCTAAGTGGTGGTCCATTGCATGGGAGCAGTAACGCGGGGCGGCTTGGGGCTACGGGATTTTGGGGTTTGTCACTAGACGGAAGTGTGTGCGATTGGACTTGTGGGCGCGGCGATGTGTGAGATTGCACAGCTTACGGATTATGCGGTCTGGTCCTATCGGGTGGTGACGGGTTCGGCCAGGCGCAGCTATGGGGTGGTGGTATCGCCAAAATCCCGTGTATGGGCCCCGTCGTAGTCTGAGGAGACGCCGAGGTGCCGGCGTGCCGCGTGTGGCGTAAGGTTCGCAGGCAGCGCTCCCGGGGAGGCACGCCGCTGATCCGTCGCCAAATTGGCCGGCGTCGCATTCTGAAGCTGGGCGCCGCGTCCGTGCTGCTTCCCGTGCTCGCGGGGTCGGCAACGACCGCGCCCGCCGCTGCGGACGCCGCGCCGGACGTTGACTTTCCCATCGAAGACGGCCGGCACTACCCGCAAGCCAGCGACGAGTCCGGCCGCGGCTACGAAGTTCGCAACGTCGGCGACGTCACCTGGTGGGACAGCTACCGAGGCCTCGGCGGCCTGCCGGTGCTGGGTCCGCCGCGCAGCGCGATATTCGCCGCCAATGGGTTCGACTACCAGGCTTTGCGCTACGGCCTGCTGCAATGGAAGGCGGGCGAAGATCGAGTCGTGCTGGCGAACGCGCTGGAGATCATGGACCGCGCCGGCCACACCGATTGGCTCTATGCCGCGCGCCAGGTGCCGCGACCCATCGAGCACGACGGCTCAACGTCGTTCCAGCATGCCGTTGAGATTCGCACCGGCTGGCTCACCGACGACGCGATCCGCGGAGTGTTCGAGTCCAACCCCGACCCCATCGGCCGCCTGGTGTGGACTGCCGACCATTCCCGCGATCGGTGGGGGTTGCCGATGTCCCGCCCCGAGCGCCTTGGGCCGTTCGTGGCGCAGCGATTCCAGCGCGGCGTCCTACAGCACTGGATCGATGAGGTGGAAGGACTCCCGGCGCCCGGCAGCGTGACGTCGGTGCTGATGGACGAGGTGCTGCGAGACGCCGGCTTGATGCCGGAGGCGGCGCTGGCTTCGGTCGACTCGGCGGCGGCGGTAACCCAAGCGGCCGGGAAGACCGTCGGCGACCAATTGGAATCCGCCATCAACGCCCGCCTGGCCGGCGAGCCGGGCAACTGGTCGGTCTACGCGGCGCCTGCCGGGTCCGACGCCGAGGTCGCCATCGACGCCGACACCGTGGTGCGGGCGGCGAGCCTGTGGAAGATCGCCGCGCTCGTCGAGACCTACCGCCAGCGCGCCGTCATCGGGCTCAGCTTCGACACCCTGCTCGAGATGAACGAGAGCGTGCTCGAGCGGGTCGCTCCCCCGGCGACGCTCGCGCCCGGCCAGCGCGTCACCATCGAGTACGCGCTGGAGCGGACCATGACCATCAGCGACAACACGCACGCCGTCTTGCTCGGCGATCGCATCGGCTACGCCAACATGATGTGGTCGCTGGATCAACTCGGCCTCACCGCCACGGACGTGACGTCAACGCAAACAGTGACGACGGCGCGCGAGGCGGCCAAGCTGCTGGAGGTCGCGCTGGGCATGCGACCGGCGAACTGGTCGCGGACGCTGGCGGACGTCCAGGGCATGCGCACCCTGCTGCTCGGCGAGACGCGCAACAACCGCATCCCCGCCCGGCTGCCGGCCGGGACGGCCGTGGCCCACAAGACCGGCGACCTCGCCGGCATCTCCAACGACGCCGGGGTCGTCTACGCCTCGACCGGCCCCATCACCATCGTGATCCTGGCGCGCGACCTTCCGGGGCACGTTCGCGCCGAGGCGACGGCGGCCGAGATCGCCTCCATGATCGTGGGTGCATATGACCCTCAGGTTGTGTCGAGTTCCTCGCCCGCCGGCTGAAAGCAAGGGCGAACCTTCAGCGCGGTCGCGTCTTCATTGGGAACAAGCGTGAACCACACCCCGGTTGACGACCGGCGAGTCGATCTTCGAAAGTAGAGCAATCGCCCCGGCTGTCTTCGACGGTCGGGAGGGGCCGCCTCCGGTCGGCCCCTTACTTTTGTCGTATGCGCGCCAACGTCTACATCGACGGCTTGTGTGCGTCATCCCACGCACCGCCAGATGCACCGGGGAGTACCATCTGGTAACAGATGCAGGTTGCTC
>DAOUKN010000263.1:0-3104 GCA_034421255.1 Chloroflexota bacterium
GCGTCGGCCCACGTGCACGCGACCGGCGACATCGTGCTGGAGATCTCACCGGCATGAGCCGCGCCGTAGACCCGATCACTCTTGCGTTGATCCGCAACCGGCTGGTGGCCGGCGCGGAGCAAATGGCTGTCACGCTCTGGAAGAGCTCGTTTTCGACGGTGATCCGCGAGGTGTTGGACTACTCGACTGCGATCTTCGACGCCGAAGGCCGCATGGTGGCCCAGTCGTCGCAGATTCCGTTCCAGATGATGACCATGTCCGCGCCCATGGGATATCTCATCCGCACCGGCTACGACTGGCAGCCCGGCGACGTCGTGCTGCTGAATGACCCCTATGCCTGCGAGGCCCAGCACCTGCCGGATTACATCGTGTTTCGACCGGCGTTCAGCAACGGCGAGTTGATCGGGTTTGCCGGAGCCATCGGCCACATGTTGGATACGGGCGGCGGAGCGGCCGGTGGATACCTAGCCTCCGCCACCGAGATCTATCACGAAGGCTTGCGCATTCCGCCCAGCAAGATCATTCGCGGTGGGGAAGTCAATGAGGAACTGCTCCGGCTCGTCCTGCTGAACGTGCGGGAGCCCGAGAAGCTGCGCGGCGACCTGACGGCCATGTGGGCCTGCACCTCGCTCGGAGAGGCGACGCTGCATGCGCTGGCCGACGAATACGGTCCAACGACGGCCAGAGCCGCCATGGCCGAGATTCTCGACAGCACCGAGCGCCAGGTGCGGCGGCGGCTGGCGCTCATCCCCGAAGGCGCCTACCGCGGCGTCGACCACGTCGACGACGACGGCATCACCGACAATCCGCTGCGCATCGAAGCCACCGTCACGCGCCGCGGCGACGCGTTGGAGGTGGACTTTGCCGGCACCTCGCCCCAGCCCGTCGGCCCGGTGAGCGCCACCATGGAGATGACGCGCAGCAGCGTCATGTACGTCGCCATGGCGACCATCGGCCACGACATTCCCAAGAACGACGCCTGGCGCCGCGCAATCAGGGTCCGGGCGCCGGAGCGCTCGTTGGTGAACGCGGGGCCGCCAGCGCCCGTGGCCAGCCGCGTCACCACCTGCCATCGGATCGTCGACGCCATGATGCAGGCGCTGGTGCGGGCGATTCCCGACCGGGTCACCGCCGGCTACTACGGCGCGAGCAACATCTGCAACATCGGCGGATTCGATCCCGACACCGGCGCGCCCTGGGTCCATTTTGAGATCGAGGTTGGCGGCTGGGGCGCCCGACCGACGTCGGATGGATTGGACGCCTACAGCGCCCACGTCCACAACCTGGCGACGACGCCGATCGAGGTCGTCGAGTCGAATCCCCGCCTGCGCGTCGAGCACTATTCGCTTCAACCGGGCACGGGCGGGGCCGGCAAGTTCCGCGGCGGACTGGGCCTCCGGCGGGACATCCGAGTGCTCGTCGAGGGCGCCCGGCTGAACCTGCTGGGCGACCACTACAAGTTCGCCCCGCTCGGCATGCTTGGCGGCGAGCCCGGCGTTTCGGGTCGCTACGTGCTGAACCCCGATACCGACGACGAGCGCCGGCTCCCGAACAAGGTCTCCAACATGCCCATGGCCCCCGGCGACGTGATCTCCATGCAGACCTCGGGCGGCGGCGGCTACGGCGACTCCGCCGAGCGTGATCCGGACCTCATCGAGCGTGACCGCCGGGAGGGGAAGGTCTAAGGCACCCCGCTGCCCGATGGCTTGGCTCGCAATCGCACGGACTTATCATTTCGAGCGAAGCGAGAAATCTAAGGGGCAAGGAGGCGACGCCGCGTCTTTAGATTCCTCACTGCGTTCGGAATGACGGATTGGGCGTTCGGATTTACAGATTGGGAGTTCGGAAAGACATTTCCGGAAGCGGGAGCGAACCGCCATTCATCGCCCGCTGGCTAAAGCCTCGCGTCCTCGTCCAGCGGCCAGATTGGCCGGCGCAAGCGCCTGTAGGGCAGCTTGCGGGCATCATGGGGCTGGCAACTGGGAAACTCGACCCGGTGAATGCTGTCCGACACGCGCGAGAACGCGGCCCGAAAGTGATTGATGGACTTGAGGCCGATCCAGCGCAGGGCGGCTGGGTCGAAGCCCATCTGGCGAATCGGCTCCAGGTCGTAGATCTGGCTGCGCTCGGTCATCACCGCCACGTGCACGCCGCCGCGCCGGAGCACCGCCGTCGGGCCGTAGTCCTCGAGGATGCCGGCGTGCATCGGCCCCTCGACCGTGAACTTGCCGTCCCACAGGTGCTCGACGGTCGCCGTGAGGGGCACCGGCGCGCCCTGCGTGGCGATCGACTTGCCGCCGACCTCGACGGTCAACTCCGCCCCCACCCCGGCAGCCGTCGCGGCCGCCGCCACCTCCGGGTCCCACACGCAGGCCAGCAGCGCGTTCTGCAGGTCGGCCTCGAGAAACGCCCGCAGCATGCCGGTCGAGTCGCCGGGAGTTCCCGCGCCGGGATTGTCCTGCGGGTCCGAGATCACCGCCGGCCAGCTATCCATCGCCTGCGCGGCCTGCACGGCCTCGTCGAAGCTCACCATATGCGCGTCAAAGTGCTCCCGCTGCGCGAACACCCACTCGCCGAGCGCGCGCGACTCGCGGTCGGCCAGCGCCTGGTCGCCATCCGCGATGACGATGACCGAGGACCCGGCATGCTCGATGTCCGCCCAGGTGAATCCCGGCGCCACGGAGGCCGTGAGGATTCCGGGTTGGGCCTCCAGCTCGTGGGCCCGCCCGATGATCGACTTGAACGGCTCCAGCCCGGTGAACTGACCGGCCACCCAGAGCTGCGGCAGCTGCGTCCAACTCATCGCGGGCCGAATCTCGCCTCGCAGGGTGCGCACGATCAGGTCGGCGGCTTCGCGTCCGCGCTCGCGCAGATCGGTATGCGGAAAGTTGTCGCACGGGATGATGACGTCGGCATTCTCGACCATCTGCGGCGTGATGTTGCAGTGCAGGTCGAGCGTCACGAAGATCGGCCGATCGGGTCCCATGACCGCCCGGATAGCTTCGAGCAGATCGCCTTCGGCGTCCTCGACCCCCTCCGCGACCATCGCGCCGTGCAGGTCGAATAGCCCGCCATCGACCGGCATCACGGCCTGCAATCGGTCG
>DAOUKN010000264.1:0-3310 GCA_034421255.1 Chloroflexota bacterium
CAGGTACAGGTAACCCACCGGGGTGTAGGTGCAGCGAGCAAGCTTGTCGGCCTGAGCCATCGTGATGCTGCCCGAGGTTTCCCAATCGGTCACACGCTCCGGCCGGACAGGAAACTTCGCGGCGAGCTTGGCCACATCTAGTCCCGCCCGCTCTCTGGCCCAACGCAGCACGGCGGGCTGCAAGGTAACCCTTAGCCTGCTCAATGCGCTCCTACTCCCCACCGGCAATCGGTGTCAGGCTGGCCGAAATTATAGAAAGCAGCCGCTAGCCACCGAGTCCAGACGGTTGTAGTTCTTCCCGGCGTCAGGCTAGCCGGACTCTCGGCCCCCAGCGATCTGCAACCGCCAGGCGGTGAGCCGCTCGGCGCTACAGGTGCTCGAACGTGACGTTGGCCGCGTGGACCTCGTCGGCGCAGGCACGGTCGATGGGGACCGGCGTCGGCGAGCTGTTCTTGGCGATGTAGCCCTTGTCGGCCAGCCAGGCTTCGACCTCTTCGCCGCTGACGTCGGCCAGCATGCGGTCGTCGACCACCACGCACGGCGAGAGCGGCTGGCCGCTCTTGATCACCATCTCCTGATAGTTCATCGGGTTGTTGATGATGTCCTTGTCCTCGTAGGCCAGGCTGTACTTGTCGAGGACGGCGCGGACGCCGGCACTCCAGCCGCAAACCGGCTTCAGATACGCGACGATCTCTGGTGTGGATTGCGTTGCCATGGGGTTGTCTCCTGATTGGATCCCGGCGGATCGGGACGGTCGGTTCCCAATTCTGTCAGATTGCGCACGTCAGCGGTAATGGCGCGGGAATCTGTTCATGGTTCGACAGGCTCACCACGAACGGCCGCCAGAGCCTGTCCTGAGCTTGTCGAAGGACTCACCGCAAACGGCCGTCGGCCATACTGTCGCCCAGCGGAAAGGGGCTGACCCATGGCGAAGCTGAATCTCGGCGACACCTTCCCGACGCTGGAGGGCGTGCTGGGCGATGGCACGCCGTTCCGAATCCCCGACGATCTTGGGGACCGGCGCACGGCGTTGCTGTTTTACCGCGGGCACTGGTGATCGCACTGTCGCCGGCAGTTGGCCGGCTATAACTGGTTACTCGACACGCTCGACGCGATCGGCGTGGACGTGGTGGGCCTCTCCGTCGACTCGCGCGAGGACATCGCGGCGCTGACGGAGCGCCTGGGGCTCGAGTTTCCGCTGGTGGGCGAGCTGGCCTATCCCGATGCCCTCGACGCCGTGGGCGCTTACCGCTTCGAGCATCGCCAGGCTTTCCAGGCCACGGCCTTCGTGCTGGACGCCGAAGGCCGCGTCGAGGCGGCCGTCTACTCGGCCACCAACGCCGGCCGCCTCACGCCTGAAGAGCTGATGCGCACCTACGGCTGACCCCGCGTCAGCCCGAGAGGTGCGGGTTCACCGACGCCCAGTCGGCAACCGGCGGGATGATGCCCATGCCGACCGTCTCGTCGCGCAGGTGCTGCAGGTGCGCGTAGGCCGCGTCGAGCTCCGCCCGTTCATCGGCGTCGCCCTCGGGCAGCCGCCAGGCAACGCCGCCCGGACCGAGCGTGGTGGGCATGGCCATCATCACGTTGGTGTACGGCTCGCCGGTGACGAAGGCGCCGCAGGGCCACTCGAACGGCTCGCCGCCGCAGGACGCCCGCACCATCATCGCGGTGAGGTGCGCCGGCGACTGGAACGATGAGCGCCCGCGGAGCTTGATGACGCGCGCCCCGCCGCCGAGCACGTGCTCGCGAATCGCCTGCCAGCCGTCGGCGTCCAGACCCACGCCATTGGCGTGGGCGCCGGCGTTCACGATGTCGTTGAGCGGCACCCCGTCGATCTGAATCGCGCCCTTGTAGAGCGCCATCTCCTGGCCGTGTCCGCCGTAAGTGCGACAGCCGACGATGCGGTGCTGCGGCACGCCGAAATGCTGCGCCAGGCGCGTTTGCAGGCGGGTGCTATCCAGCGCCGCCAGCGTGGTCACGCGCCGCGGCGGCAGACCCGAGTGCACCAGCGTCACCAGTCCCGTGATATCGGCCGGGTTGAACACGATTACGACCAGCTTGGCCTCAGGCGCATGCTGGCTGATGTCCCGTCCCAGATCCGCCGCGATCTCGGCGTTTCCGCGCAGGAGGTCCTCGCGCGTCATGCCCTCGCGACGCGGCGCCCCGCCGGAGCTCAGCACAAAGGCCGCACCGTCGAGCGCCTCGTCTGCGTCCGTCGTCCACGTGACCTGGGCGTCGGGAAAGGCGCAGTGGTAGATCTCCTCCGCCGCGCCTTCGAGACCCGGTCCGTAGGGGTCGTACATGGCCACGGTGTTGGCCGTGCCGGTGGAGATCAGGGCTTGAACGAGATTAGATCCCACGGCGCCCGCCGCGCCCATCACGGCGACCTTGTCGGTGGTGAGGTAGCTCATGTCGCTCTCCGCGCCCACTAGGCCTGGACCGCGGCCAGTTGCTCAACCAGCGCGGCCTGCAAGATGCGGTAGTCGCTCGAGTAATCGATCATCGTGAAGCCTTGGTCGATCAACTGCCGGGCCCGTTCCACGTTCGGCGCGGGTAAGCCGGCCGGCTTGCCGGCGGCCTGCGCGCCCTCCAGGACCCCGGCGATGGCGGCCGAGTGATCGGCGTTGGTGAACATGTCGGCGCTGGTGAGTCCCATCGACAGCGCCAGGTCGGACGGCCCGATGTAGGCCACGTCCATGCCGTCGACCTCCATGATCGCCTGGGTGTTGGCCACGCCCTCCAGGTCTTCGATCTGGGGGCAAATGATCAGGTTGTCGTTGGCCTGCGCGGTCCAGCCGCGGTCGATGGTGGCGCGCGACGTGCCGGACGATCGGTGTCCGCGGGGCGGATAGCGCACGGCTTCGGCGATGGCCTCGGCCTGCTCGACCGTGCTGACGTGCGGGACCACCAGCCCCATGGCGCCAGCGTCCAGAATCTGCCCGAAGCACGCCGGATCGTTGGTCCAGGGCCGCACCAGCGGCACACACCCCTGCGACTCAATGGCCCGGAGCCCTTCGGTAATCATCCCCAGGTCCCAGGGCGCGTGCTCGGCGTCGATCACCAGCCACTCGCAACCGCCCACCGCCATCACCTCGGCGGCCAGCGGCGACGCCAGGTTGAGCCACGAGCCTATGGACACTTCGCCCTGGCGCAGCTTGGCCAAGACAGGATTCGGCAGATTCACGAGCGCACTCCGTTTCGCAAGGACTTGCTGGCCTGATTGTGACGCACTGGGAGGGCTGTCGTGGACGACGCCCCTGATGAGTTCTTGACAAGCGTACGAAGACGGTCAGACAGTTTGGGTAAT
>DAOUKN010000265.1:0-2614 GCA_034421255.1 Chloroflexota bacterium
AGCGCCGAGGCGGCGCCGCGATGCAGCATGTGCAGGGTCAGGTTCTCCGCGCCCACGCTGCCGTCGCAGAGCGGCAGCGTGGGGCAGCCGGCGCTGGAGTTGGTGCCCACGATCGAGCCGCCGACGAGCACCACGAAGGCGGTCGCGACCAGCAGCGCCCGCGTGCGCCGTACGCCCGGAAGCGCCCCGCGGGTCCAACCCAGCGCTTGCAGGGCACCGATGGTCAGCAGGGCCAGCGTGAGCAGCGAGAAGGTGAGATGGGCCAGCCGGACCATGCCGTGCAGCTCGGTGAGCACGGTGGCGCCACCCAGCCCGGCTTGGGCGACGATGGCCGCCAGCGCCCACAGGAGCAGGCGGTTGGTTCGGGGGTCGGCGGCCCGCGCCCTGAATGCGTACCAGGCCGCCAGGGCCGTCGCGAGCATCGTGACGCCCGCGTAGACGCGATGACCGAACTCGATGGCGGTGGCGCCCTCCAGCTCGGGAACGATGACGCCCTCGCACAGCGGCCAGTCCGGACAGCCCAGGCCGGCCCCGGACACGCGCACCCAAGCGCCGTAGGTGATGAGACCGATGGTGAGCACCGCTGCGGCGAAGGCCCATTGACCGGCGCGGCGCAGATGCATCGCGAGCGGATTCTCCGAGGCGTTCAAGGGGCGCTGCGCTCCTACCGGGCCTGCGATGACACCAGCACCAGCACCGCGAGCAGCAATGCCGGAAGCAACGTCCACGAGATTTCGGCGGGCCGGCCGCCGACGACGCTGCGTGCCGCCGTGGATCGCACGCGCATGCGCAGCGCGGTGACGACGACGGCGGCCTCGACGACGGCGAGAATTCCGACGACGAGCCAAAAGCCAATGGTGTGCATCAGGGCAAGGGTAGCGAGCCGGCGCCGGTCGTGGCGGCCGACAACCGCAAGGGCCGCGGCGCACGGTACACGCGGGAGCGCGGCAGGTCGAAGGCTGGGTCGCAGCCGTTCACCACGACGACGCGCCTACTCCTTGACGAGGCGGGTTTCGGGGTAAAACGCAGCCCAGGCGAACCAGAAGTGGTTGGCGTGGACGATCGGCGGCAGCTGAATGCCCTCCAGCGCTCCCGCCACGGCCTCGCCGGCGATCGACCAGGTCGAGCCGGTCTCGCGGTCGGTGAAGGCCCCGTCTCCGGGCTCGAATGTCAATGTGCGGCCGGCAACCTCACGCCCGAATGCCACTCCCGATCCCACGGCCTTGGCGTCGGCGATGGAGCGGGCATCGAGGGCACTGGCCGTGTCGGGCGACCAGAACACGACCACCGGCACGCTGCCGACCACGTCGTTGACGACTTCGACGTTCTGCAGGTGCGTGAAGGCGTAGGCCGCGGCCTCGCCGCCGATTTCAATAGCCACCACGCGCTCCCCCGACCGCAGCCGGTCGTCCACGCGCCCGCGGAAGAGAAACGGGCTGCCGCTGGCCGCGTCGTAGCCGGGATAGGGATTGCGGCCGTAGTCGCGGCCAAAGCCCGTGTCGCGTCCGAGAACCACCGCATTGGGGAACGACGCCTTGAATTCCCCGTATCCAATGAGCTGCGCGGGCAGGGGGTCGAGAAAATACCCGGCCAGGTCGCCCACGATGGCCTCGCCGGTGAGCTGCTGCCACCAGGTTTCCGTGAGGTCGTCCCACATGATGAGATCGCTATTGCGCAGGTTGCCCGAGACGCCGAAGCGCATGGTGGCCCCGAGCACGTCGCGGTCGAAGACCAACGCCGAGTTGCACAGCGGGCAGAAGGTCACCGCGACGGGTCGTCCGCCGACCACGTCGTTCACGATCTCGTGCCAGGTGAGAATCTGGAGCGGATAGGCGCGGGTCTCGCCGTTGGCGCCGAAGACCACCACCGGCTCGCGGTCGTCGAGCCATGCGTCGGCCTCGGGCGCGCCGACGAACGTGGGCGCGTCGATCGGCGGAATGCCGTCGCGCGGCACGCCGCCGGACAGGATGTCCCCGTAGGACACCACGCTGAGATCGAAGTTCGTCTTCCAGCCGCCCCGCCGCCAGGACTCGATTTGCCCGAGGTCACGCGGCTCGGGCGCGATCAGACGCGGCTCGCGTCGAGCGACGACGGATGCGGGCAGCGTGATGGCCCCGTCGGCAAGGACGACGTCGGCCGCCTGAATCGGAGTCGCCGTGGGCGCAACGGTTGCCGTAGGCACGGCGGTCGGGGCCGGGGTCGGCGGTGCTGGAGTGGCCCGTGGGAGCATGTCGACCCGAGTGGCGGTCGGCGGAGTCGGGGAGGCCGTCGGCGGAGTTGGGGCTTGTGTTGCCGCAGCGGCAGTGCGAGGAGCCGAGGTCGGAGCAGCCGGGCTCGCGGGCGGCGTCGACGAGTCCTCGGCCGTCGTCGCCGACTCGCCGCAGGCGGCCAAGAGCGCCGAAGCGCCGCCGCCAAGTGCGACCGCTGAGGCGCCGCTCAGCAGTCGGCGGCGGCTGAGGCTGGGTGTTCTTGTCATACCGCGCTCGTGGATCGTGGTGGAGACCATCTCGTTCTACCGACCCTACGTCTGCGGTGGCGCGTCGGTTCGGAAGTTACCGGACAAACCGTCAGGCCGGCGCGGACGGCATCAGCTCCACGCCACGCGCCACGCCCA
>DAOUKN010000266.1:0-12625 GCA_034421255.1 Chloroflexota bacterium
GCGAATGCGCCTCCGTGGTGGCCACGCTGTTCGTGAATCCCACCCAATTCGAATCCGAGCGGGACGCCACAACTTATCCGCGAGACGAGGCGGCCGATTTGCGCCGGTTCGCCGCCGAGGCCGTGGACGTGGCGTTTGCGCCGCCGGTCCACGAGGTCTATGCGCCGGGGTCCGCCGCCCAGGTTGGCGCCGGGCGCCTCGGCAACATGCTCGAAGGCGCCAGCCGGTCGGGCCACTTCGACGGCGTCGCCACCGTGGTCGCGCGGCTGCTCGATCTCACGCGCCCCGAGCGCACCTACCTTGGGCAGAAGGATTGGCAGCAAACACGCGTGGTGCGACAGGTCGTGGAGGACCTTGCGGTCGGCGTGGCCGTGCGAGTGGTCGGCACCGTGCGTGACGGCCAGGGCCTGGCCCTGGGCACGCGCAACGTGCGGCTGTCGGATGCGGGCCGCGAGGCGGCGTGCGTCATTCATCGCGCGTTGTCGGCTGGGGCCGATGCCTGGCGACGCGGTGAGCGGCAGGCCGACCGCCTGGAGCGGACGATGCGGCGGGAGTTGGAGGCCGAGCCCAGCGTCACCGTCGACTACGCCGTGGCGCGCAATCCGCTCACGCTCGATGACCTCAGCCCCCAGGCAAAGACTGGCGCACTGCTCGTGGCCGCGTGGATCGAAGGGGTGCGCCTGATCGACAACTTCGTCCTGGGCGACGGCCTCGTGGATATCGACCCCGGGCCGCTGCTGGCCGACGCCGTGGCTGCGGCCGGCGGCGGTCCGCCCTCGGCGTGACGGCCGCGACCGACGCTCCGCCCGCGGCCACGGTTGGCACCGCGGGGCACGTCGATCACGGCAAGTCGACCCTGGTCCACGCGCTCACCGGCATCGACCCGGATCGTCTCGCCGAAGAGAAGGCCCGCGGCATGACCATCGATCTGGGCTTCGCCTGGCTCACCCTGCCGAGCGGACGGTCGGTGAGCCTGGTGGACGTTCCGGGGCACGAGCGGTTCATTCACAACATGCTGGCCGGCGTGGGCGGGATCGACGCCTGTCTGTTCGTGGTCGCCGCCGACGAGGGCGTGATGCCGCAGACGCGCGAGCACCTCGACATCGTGACGCTGCTGGGCATCGAGCGGGGCGTCGTCGCGCTGGCCAAGACGGACCTGGTGGACGAGGAGTGGCTCGACCTTGTCAATGAGGAGGTGCGGGAGACCCTGACGACTAGCTCGCTGTCCCAAGCGCCCATCGTTCCCGTGTCCGCGCGCGAGGGCCACGGGCTGGACGCGCTCCTGAACGCGCTGGATGCGCTGCTCGCACAGCCGTTGTCTCGACCACAGGTCGGCGGACCGCGACTGCCGGTGGATCGCGCCTTCACCCAGCGAGGCTTCGGCACCGTGGTGACCGGCACCCTGGCCGGAGGGCCGCTGGACGTGGGCGACATGGTCCACCTGTATCCGGGTGGCGCGCGAACACGCGTGCGCGGCTTGCAGACTCATCGCGCGGCGGAGGACCGCGTCTGGCCGGGACGACGCGTGGCGGTGAACCTCGGCGGCGTCGCGCCTGCCGACGTCCCGCGCGGCACGGTTGTCGCCGCGCCCGGCGCCGTCGCCGAGACGCGACGCGTGGACGCCACGCTGCGCCTGCTGCCGTCGGCGCCGCGCGCCTTGAAACCGGGGGAGCGGGTGTCGTGGCACTCGGGCACGGCCGAAGTCGTGGCGGCGGTGCGCTACCTGGAGGCCAACCCCATCCAGCCGGGGAGCGCCGGCTGGGTCCAGTGGCGGCTTGGCGAGGCGGTCGCCATCCGCAAGGGCGACCCGTATGTGATCCGGCGGCTCTCGCCGCCGATGACCATTGGCGGCGGCGAGATCGTGCGCGCGGCGGCCCGCCACGTGCCTCGCGGCGACCCCGCCGCGCTGGAGGCCCTCGAACGCGCTCGCCGTGCCCCGCCCGCCGAGTTGGTGGCCGCGGCGGTCGAGGCCGCCGGACCGCTGACGCCCGGCGAGATCGCGCGACGCACCGAGGTGAGCCTCGACGAAGTGACGGCAATCGTGGGCCAGATGGAGCGCGAAGGCCGGTTGAGGATTGTGGGCGGCTACGCCGCGCCGATTGCCGTTATCGACGCACTGCGCCGGCGCATTGGCGCCTTGCTTGCGCCGGGCGCCGGCCTGCCGCGGGCCGCGTTGCCCCGGCAGCTGGGAGCCCCTGCGCCCCTCGTCGCGGCGCTGCTCGAGGGCATGGCTGCCGATGGCCAGCTGGTCCTCAAGGAAGGTCGAGTCTTACCGCTAGAGCAAGCGGTGGCGCCGCGCGGCCCGGCGGCTGCCCGCCTTCTGGCGGCGCTGGATGAGGGCGGCTTCGCGCCGCCGGACCTGCCCGACCTGGCACACGCTCAGGGCGCCTCGACCGCGCTGCTCGACGCCCTGGCGGCCGCGGGTGAATTGGTGCGCATCACGCCGACGTTCGGCCTGACCCAGGCGGGTTATGCGCGCTGGCGGCAGGCCATTGGCGAGGCCTTCGCCGGGAGTGACCAGGTGACGGTGAGCCAGCTCCGCGACCAGTTGGGCACCAGCCGCAAGTACGTCATCGCGTTCCTGGAGCACCTCGACGCCCGGGCCGTCACGCGCCGTGTCGGCGAAGCGCGCATCCTCCTGGATCGGGGTTGGCTGCCGGAGTAGTGCGTGCGGCGGAGCCAACGCCGTCGCTTCGCGGCACCCCCACCTTTGGTTTGAGGCGCCCCTTCCGGTCATTCCGAGCGCAGCGAGGAATCTAAGGAGTGGGAAAAGTACCCAGCGTCCCTGGGTTCCTCACGTTCGTTCGGAACGACAGATGCCATCGCCGCCGCGCGGGGATGACACCCCCGCCTCAGGCCTCCGGCAGCGCGGCCAGGCCCGGAAGCTCGCGGCCTTCGATGAGCTCGAGCGTGGCGCCTCCGCCCGTACTCAGGTGGGCGAAATCTCCGGCCCGGCCCGAGGCCTGGGCGGCCGCCACGGCGTCGCCCCCCGCCACGACCACCTGGGCGGGCGAGTCGGCGAGAAGCCGCGCCAGCCCCAGCGTGCCGCCGGCGAACGGCGCCAACTCGTAGACCCCGACCGGACCGTTCCAAAGGACGGTCCGCGCACCTGCCAGCGCCTCGGCGTAGGCCGCCAGCGACGCGGGGCCAATGTCCAGGATCATGGCGTCAGCCGGCACCGCATCCAGCCCCACGGTGGCGGGGGCCGCGTCGTCGGCGGCCGCGTCGGCCACCACCGCGTCAACCGGAAGCAGCAGCCGGCAGCCCGCCGCGGCCGCCGCCGACCGAATGCGAGCGACGGCGTCGGCGGCGCTCTCCGCCCGCGACCGTCCGATGCCGACGCCGTCTGCCGCCAGGAAGGTGTTGGCCATCGCCCCACCCAGGATCAGCACATCAGCCGTCGCCGCCAGCCTCTCCAGCAGCGCGATCTTGTCGCTGATCTTGGCCCCGCCCACGATGGCCGCGAACGGCCGCGGCGGACCCTGCACGATGGGATCCAGCGCCCGCAGCTCGGCCAGCATGAGGTGTCCGGCGGCGGCGGGCAGCGCGTGGGCCAGCCCGGTGGTGCTGGCATGCGCCCGGTGGGCCGTGCCGAAGGCGTCGTTGACGTAGCAATCGGCCAGCCGCGCCAGCGAGCGCACGTGCGCGGGATCGTTGGCCTCCTCGCCGGGATGGAAACGCACGTTTTCGAGCAGCAGGACATCCCCGTCTTCGAGTTTGCGCGTCAGCCGCTCGATCGCAGGGCCCACGCTGTCGGGGGCCAGGGGAACCGAAGCGCCGAGGCATTGCCCCAGGCGCTCCGCGACCGGCGCCAGCGACAGCTCGGGACGCGCGGCGCCCGGCGGCCGTCCGAGGTGAGAGGCCAGCACCAGGCGGGCGCCGCGGTCGCGCAGGTCGCGAATGGTCGGCAGCGAGGCTCTAATGCGGGAGTCGTCGCGAATCGCGCTCCCGTCGAGCGGCACGTTGAAGTCGGCGCGGACGAAGACGCGCCGTCCGTTGACGTCAAGATCCGCCAGGCCGCGCTTCATGCGGTGGAGACGGTGGACTCAACCCGACGGGCGCAGGCCATACGGCGAGCATCCCGCGTGGCACTCGGTTGGACCCGGCATGGATTCCCGCCCCGTATCGAGTACGGGGCAGGCTCTTCGCGGGAATGACGGACCGGGCTGAATGATCGGGCGGGGCGGGTCACCGGCCGAAGGAGGCTAAGTGCCGGCGACCAGCGCCGCTGCGTCGGCCACGCGGCAGGCATAGCCCCACTCGTTGTCGTACCACGCGGCGACCTTGACCAGATCGTCGCCGATGGCCATGGTGCTTTCGGCCTCGACGATCGACGAGTGCGGGTCGCCGCGCAGGTCCACCGACACCAGCGGCTCGTCGTTGATTGCCATGACGCCCCGCAGCCGTCCCGCGGCCGCCTCGCGCAGCGCGTCGTTTACCTCCGACTCGCTCGCCGGGCGCTCCAGGTGCGCCACGAACTCCACGATGGACACCGTGGGCACCGGCACGCGGTAGGCTGCGCCGTGCATGCGGCCCTCGAGCTCGGGGATCACCAGCCCGATGGCCTTGGCCGCCCCGGTCGACGTGGGGATGATGCTCATTGCCGCGGAGCGGGCCTCGCGCAGATCGCCCGCCGGGCCGTCGACCAGCGCCTGCGACGCGGTGTAGGCGTGCACCGTGGACATCAGGCCCTTGCGCACGCCGAAGGCGCGGTGCAGCGTGTCCAGCGGCGGCGCCAGGCCGTTCGTGGTGCACGAGGCGTTGCTCACGACGTGATGAGCGGCGGGATCGTAGCGGTCGTGGTTGACCCCCATGACGAGAGTCAGGTCGGCCCCGTTGGCGGGCGCCGTGATCAGCACCCGCTCGGCCCCGGCGTTCAAGTGCAGCGCGGCGCGTTCGCGCTCGGTGCCGACGCCCGTAGCCTCGATCACCAGTTGCGCTCCCAGATCGCCCCACGGCAGCCGATCCCACTCCCGCTGCGAGGTGGTCGGTATGCGATGTCCGTTGACCACCAAGTCCGTGCCATCCACGGCCACCTCGCCCGGAAAGCGCCCATAGTTGCTGTCGTAGCGCAGCAGGTGGGCCAGCGTTTCCAGGTCCACCAGCTCGTTGATGCCCACGACCTCGGCCTGCGGCTGGCGCTCTAGCAGCGCGCGAAATGCTTGCCGGCCGATCCGCCCGAACCCGTTGATGGCTATGCGCACGTCATGCCCTCTCGCGCAGCGCCCGATCGCGCGTCGAGTATAGGTCCGGTGGTGTGGCGGGTGCTGCGCACCGACGCGCGCTCCACGGCCACGCGTAGAATTGCGCCCCAGGCACCCTTCAGCATCCAGGCCGCGCCGTACGTGCCGGGCGCGGCGGGCGGAGCCGCCATGTCGAGTGTAAATGCCCCGCACCGGTCGGCGCCGCCGATTCCGGACGGGGTGCCGCGGCGGGACGCCGTGATGGCGCGCGCCTCAGGAGAGAATTTTCCCGTCGCCATGCGGCTGCTGCCGCCGGATGTGCGGCGTCACCTGCTTGCCATCTATGGGTTCGCCCGCCTGGTAGACGAGCTGGGCGACGCGGCCGCGGGCGATCGTCTGGCCCTGCTCGACTGGCTCGACGATGAGGTGTCGACCATCTACACCGAGCGGGCGCCGGCGCACCCGATCATGCGCCGGTTGGTCGCCACCGTGCGCGCGGCGGACATCCCCGACGAGCCGTTCCGCCGCCTGATCCAGGCCAACCGCCAGGATCAGACGGTCCACGCTTACGAGACGTTCGAGGAGCTTGAGGGCTACTGCGAGCTGTCGGCCAATCCCGTGGGACGCATGGTGCTGCACGTGTTCGGCGCGTCCACTCCCGAGCGCGTGTGGCTGTCGGACCAGATTTGCACCGGCTTGCAGCTGGTCGAGCATTGGCAGGACATTGCCGAGGACTACGACAGCGGCCGGGTCTACGTGCCGCGGGAGGACCTGGAGCGCTTTGACTGCCGGCCCCAGGACTTCGGGCTCCGAGTCACCACGCCCGAGTTCCGCGAGCTCATGGCCTTCGAGGTCGACCGTGCCGAAGCGCTTCTCGACCGCGGCGCCCCGTTGAGCCGGTTGCTCCCCGGCACCTACGGGATGGCCATCGCGGCGTTCGCTGAAGGCGGGCGGGCCGCGCTGCACGCGATCCGCGACGCCGACTACGACGTGCTTGGACGCGCGCCCCGTCCGACGCTGCGGCACAAGGCGCGGGCAGTTCGGGCCATTGCGCGCCTCTGGATGAGCTGGTAGCCCGTGGAAGTTGACGCCGCCTACGACGTCTGCGAGCAGATCACCCGCTCGCGCGCCGCGAATTTCTATTGGGGCATTCGCCTGCTTCCGCCGCCCAAGCGACGCGCGCTCAGCGCCGTCTACGCCTTCGCGCGACAGATCGACGACATCGGCGACGGCGGCCTGCCGCCGCCCGCCAAGGCCGCCGCGCTGGCGGAGGCGCGGCAGCGGCTTGAATCCGCGAGCAACGGCGCCGCCGACCCGGTGATGACGGCGCTGCGCCACGCGGCCGACCGCTTCCCCGTCCCGCTGGACGCGTTTGGCGATCTGATCGACGGCGTGGAGATGGACGTTCGCGGCGTCACCTACGAGACCTTCGACGACCTGGTGGTCTATTGCCGCCGCGTCGCGGGCAGCATCGGGCGGCTCTCCCTGGGCGTGTTCGAGTCGCGCGACATGGCCCGGGCCGAGCCGCTGGCCGACGAACTGGGCGTGGCGCTGCAACTCACCAACATCCTCCGCGACGTGCGGGAGGACCTGGCGCAAGGCCGCGTGTATCTGCCCCGCGAGGACCTCGCGGCCTTCGCCTGCGAGCTGCGCGCGCCGCTCACGCCGACCCCGGCGTTTGCGGCGCTGATTCGCTTCCAGGCCCAGCGAGCCAGGGGGCAATTCGACATCGGGTTGCAGCTGCTGCCGTTGCTGGACTGGCGCAGCACCGCCTGCGCCGCCGCGATGTCCGGCATCTACCGGCAAGTGCTGAAACGCATCGAGCAGGACCCGGCGGCCGTGACCCGCGGGCGGGTGTCGCTGTCCACCGGGACCAAGGTCCGCGTCGCGCTGTGGAGCCTGCTCCGCGGATGAGCCGACACGTCGTCGTGGTTGGCGGCGGACTTGCGGGATGCGCGGCGGCGCTCACCTGCGCCGACGCCGGGGCGCGGGTGACGCTCCTCGAGGCGCGGCGGCGTCTGGGCGGGGCCACCTACTCGTTCCAGCGCGACGGGCTGTGGTTCGACAACGGCCAGCACGTGCACCTGCGCTGCTGCACGGCTTACCGCGCCTTCATCGACCGCATCGGCGCCTCCGACATGGTCGCCATGCAGCGCCGCCTCGCCATCCCGGTCATCCGGCCGGGACACGGCGTGGCCTGGATCAAGCGGGCCGGTCTGCCGGCCCCGCTCCACCTGGCCCGCAGCCTGGGAACCTACCGGCACCTGTCGCTCGTCGAGCGCCTGCAGCTCGGGCGCGCGTTGATCGGGCTGATGCGCCTCGATCTGCGCGACGCGTCGCTGGACGCCCACACCTTCGGGGGCTGGTTGCGCGCCCGCGGCCAATCGGAAAGCTCGCTCGAGGCGCTGTGGGACCTGATCGTGCTGCCCACGGTGAACCTGCCGTCGTCCGAGGCCTCCTTGAGCCTCGCGGCCATGGTCTTCAAGGTCGGGCTGTTGAGCGATCGGTCGGCAGCGGACATGGGCTACACGACGACCACCCTGGGCCGCGCGCATGGCGAGCAGGGACTACGCGCCCTGCGAGCGGCTGGCGTGGACGTGCAGCTTGGCGTCGCCGTTTCGGAGGTGGGGGCTGAGCCGGGGGGAGAGTTGCGAGTGCGGCGGCAAGGCGAAGACCTGGCGGCCGATGCCATCGTGCTGGCGGTGCCGCATGCGCAGGCGGCGCGGCTCGTGCCGTCGGCCGCCGATCCGCACGCGGCGCGGTTCGCAGACCTGGGGGCCGTGCCCATCGTGAACCTGCACGTCATCTACGACCGGCCGGTCATGCCCTATCCGTTCGCGGCCGGCGTCGGCACGCCCGTGCAGTGGGTGTTCGACCGCACCGAGGCCGCCGGGCTATCCGCCGGCCAGGCGCTGGCCGTCTCGCTCTCGGGCGCCGTCGCGTACGCGCAGGTTCCCACCGAGGATTTGCGCGAGCAGTTCGTCGCCGAGCTGGCGCGCGTGTTCCCTCGCGCTCGCGAGGCGCAGGTTCGGGGTTTCTACGTCACGCGCGAGCACCAGGCCACTTTTCGCCAGGCCCCGGGCAGCCTGGCGCGGCGACCCGGACCCCGCACCGCCCTGCCGAATGTGCTCTTGGCCGGCGCCTGGACCGACACCGGCTGGCCCGCGACCATGGAAGGCGCCGTGCGCAGCGGCAACCGCGCGGGAGAGCACGCGATTAAGGCGCTGGGCCTGACGACCTCGGTGGCCGCGTGATCGCCGCGCGTTGCTATATTCGCCAGGCGGCGGACCCCTCAGCGACAAGGAGCGGTGTCGTCTCGTGATTCGGCGTGTCCCGGACCCCGCGTCCGGATCCCGCCCCGGTCCCGTGGGCACGGTGGCGTCCAGCGATGCGCGCAAACGCGCCCGCGTTGCCCTGGAGCGTGCCTGCAACCAGTTGCTCGAACAGCAAGACGCGCAGGGCGTCTGGCGTGGCGAGCTTGGCACCAACGTGACCATCGAGGCCGAGGACCTGTTCCTGCGCGAGTTCCTGGACATCCTTGATCCTGAGGTCTTGCGGGCGACGGCGGCCTGGATCCGGCAGCGGCAGCGGGACGACGGCACCTGGGCCAATTTCGAGGAAGGTCCGGGGGACCTGTCGACGACCGTCGAAGCGTATGTCGCCCTGCGGATGGCGGGCGACGCCCCCGAAGCCGATCACATGCGCCGCGCCGCGACCTGGATCGTCGAGCAGGGCGGGCTCGAAGCGACGCGCGTCTTCACCCGCATGTGGCTGGCGCTGCATGGCTGGTGGGACTGGGACGAGTTGCCGGTCATTCCGCCCGAAATGATCTTCCTGCCCACCTGGGTGCCGCTCAACATTTACGACTTCGGCTGCTGGGCCCGGCAGACCATCGTGGCGCTCAGCATCGTGCGCGCCTATCGCCCGGTCAGGCCCGCGGAGTTCACCATCGACGAGCTGCGCACCGGGACGACTCTGCGGCCGAGCGCCTCGCTGCGCACGTGGAAGGGGTGGTTCACCTGGATCGACCGGGCGCTGCAGCGCTACGAGCGGCGGCCGCTGGGCTGGCTCCGCGACGCCGCCCTGCACCGGGCCGAGTCCTGGGTCATGCGGCGGCAGGAAGCCGACGGCTCGTGGGGCGGCATCCAGCCTCCCTGGGTCTACTCCATCATCGCCCTGCGCCTGCGCGGCTACGGCATGACCCAGCCCGTCATCAAGCATGCCCTCGAGGGCATCGAACGGTTCACGATTTGGGACGGGGGCGTGCGTCGCCTCGAGGCCTGTCAGTCGCCCGTCTGGGACACTGCGCTGGCACTGGTGGCGCTGGCCGACGCGGGCGTGCCGCCCGACGCCCCCGCATTGCGCCGCGCCGGCGAATGGCTGGTTGGGGAAGAGGTGTCCCAGCAAGGCGATTGGGCCGTGCGCCGCCCCTATCTCCACCCCGGCGGCTGGGCCTTCGAGTTCGAGAACCGCAACTACCCGGACGTTGACGACACCGCCGAGGTCATCCTGGCCCTGCGCCGCGTCGACGTGCCCAACGCCAAGGGGGCGATCGACCGCGGCGTCGCCTGGACGCTCGGCATGCAATGCGTGGACGGCGGCTGGGCGGCGTTCGACGCCGACAACACCCGCACGCTGTGCCGGGCGCCGGCGTTTTGCGATCTCGGCGAGGTCATCGACCCACCCAGCGCCGACGTGACCGCCCACGCGATCGAGATGCTGGCTCTCGAAGGCAAGACCTACAACGCCCGCGTCCAGCGGGGAATCGCGTGGCTGCGCGCCGCGCAAGAGCCCGACGGCTCGTGGTTCGGGCGCTGGGGGGCCAACTACATCTACGGCACCGGGGCGGCGGTTCCCGCCCTCGTGGCGGCGGGCGTCTCACCCGACGACCCGTCCATCCGGCGCGCCGTGCACTGGCTGGCCGCGCGCCAGAACCCCGACGGCGGCTGGGGCGAGGACCTCAGGTCCTACGACGATCCCGCTGGCTGGTCGGGTCGGGGCGCCAGCACGGCCTCGCAGACGGCCTGGGCGCTGCTCGCGCTCGTGGCGGCCGGCGACGACGGGTCCGTGACGCGCCGCGGCGTCGAGTATCTCGTCGACACCCAGCGCGAGGACGGCTCGTGGGACGAGCCGCTGTACACCGGCACCGGCTTTCCCGGCGCCTTCTACATCAACTATCACCTCTACCGCTTGATCTTCCCCGTCATGGCGCTGGGCCGCTACGTAAACGGCTGGCACGCCGGGCGGCTCACCCGGTTTGCACTGGACGGGGCCCATGGAACGTCGTAGCTTTCTCGTGCTGCCTCCCGGACATTAGGCGCTCATGGGCGTACCTCTACGGCAAACGGTGACCGTTGCGCGCTATTTGATGACGCAGCGGCTGCGCGGTCGCGAGAAGTTTCCGCTGATCGTCGAGCTCGAGCCCCTCTACGCCTGCAATCTGGCCTGCGCCGGCTGCGGCAAGATCCAACACCCGGTCTCGACGCTGCGCAAGCGCATGCCGGTCGAGCAGGCCGTGGCGGCCGTCGAGGAATGCGGCGCGCCCATGGTGTCCATCGCCGGCGGCGAGCCGCTGGTGCATCCCGAGATCCACAAGATCGCCGACGAGCTCGTGCGGCGGCGCAAGTTCGTCTACCTGTGCACCAACGCCCTGCTGCTCGAGCGCAAGCTCTCGCTCTTCACGCCGTCGCCATACTTCGCGTTCGCCATTCACATCGACGGCTTGCGCGAGCGGCACGACGAGTCCGTCTGCCAGGAAGGCGTGTTCGACAAGGCGGTGGAAGCGATCAAGGCGGCCAAGCACGCCGGTTTCCGCGTCACCACCAACACCACGTTCTTTACCCACGACACCCCGGACAACGTGCGCGCGGTGCTGGACTTCCTCAACGACGAGCTGGAAGTGGACCACATGATGATCTCCCCCGGCTACGCCTATGAGAAGGCTCCCGACCAGGAGCACTTCCTGCCAGTGGAGCAGACCCGACGGCTCTTCCGCGAGGCCTTTCGCGGCGGCGGGCGCAAGCGCTGGCGGCTGAATCACAGCCCGCTCTTCCTCGACTTCCTGGAAGGCAAGGTCGACTACGACTGCACCGCCTGGGGCATTCCCAGCTACTCGATCTTCGGCTGGCAGCGGCCCTGCTACCTCATGGCGGACGGCTACGTCCCGACCTACAAGGAACTGATCGAGACCACGGATTGGGACAGCTACGGTCGCGGCCGCGACGAGCGCTGCGACAACTGCATGGCGCACTGCGGCTACGAGCCCACCGCCGTGGCCGCCACGGGCAGCTCGCTGCGCGAGTCCCTGCGAGCGTTCGCCTCCGCGCTGAACTAGCCCCGCGTCCGGGCGCCGAACCGGCCAGCCGCGCCCAACCTGTCGTTTCGAGTTGGGTGTCGAGGATCTGCGAGATCCGGCCTCACCTGTAAACCATGTCTCCGAACACCCGAAAACCACCTGCCCGGTCGATGCACCCATTGGGGGAAAGGTGACCGGACCGGGCCGTGTGGCGGGGAACGCCCTGGCCTGACGGACGCGATCCACGACGATCACCGGGCGGCGTTGCGCGGTGCTGCCTATACTGGACGTGCTGTCAGCAGGCGGGCGAGCGATACAGGACCAGGGCAGGCGAGTCGCGAGTTTGGCGCCGGGGCCTCGGACGGGGCGACCGGTGAGCTTGAGCACCCCGATGCGCCTGGGCGGAACCCTGCTGGTGGCGGCGCTGCTGGCCCTGGGAATCGTTGGGCCGGTCGGATTGCTGGCGCAGTCGGCGACGGGGTTCGACTCGGTGCGGGTCGTGAGCTCCGTGCGGAAGACGGACGCGGCGAACCCGACGCTGAGCCACAACATTCCCCGGCTCGAAGTGACGATCGGCGGGCAAACGCTCACCGCCGACTTTGCGGCCTTCTACGACTCCAGCGGCGGCCTGACGCGCTGGGGTTTGCCGACCTCCGAGGTGTTCCAGGAGGAGCCCGCCGCGCTGACGCAGTATTACCAGCGGGGCGTGGTGGACTTTCATCCGCGGGCCGACCTCGGCGGCATCTATGTGATGGAGCGGCGGCTGGCCTGGGACTACTTCGGCGGCGGGGCGGCCGGCAGCGTGGACCAAGGCGTCGAGCCGGGGACCACCAACCACAACTCGGGCGAGGAGCACGGGCCGTGGGGGCACAAGGTCTCCAACTTCTCGGTGGGCGGCGTGTGGACGGGGTTTCTGAACTACTTCCGGACGTACGGCGGCGTTGATGCCTTTGGCTTTCCGAAGACGGAGGCGCGGATCGATACGAACCGGCCCGGCACGCTGTACATCCCCGCGGCTACGCCCGGATTCATCCGGCAGTATTTCCAGGCGGCGGTCCTCGAGCATCACCCCGGGGCGGGCGTGCGGCTGCGGCTGCTGGGCGACGATTTGCGCAACCGCCTCTATGCGAACGACGCGTGGCAGCGG
>DAOUKN010000267.1:0-3079 GCA_034421255.1 Chloroflexota bacterium
CTGGCTCGCAGCACGCGCCCGTCGCTGACGCGCCGCACGATGCCCCCGTTGTTGAGGACGGCGTAGGCGCCTGCCGGCAGCTCGCGCACGATCTCAGCCGTGGCATACGTCCCGCGGCCCGTCGCCACGACGACCGTGACGCCTTGCGCGGCGACGTCGCCAAGCGACCGGATCACGTCCGAATCGGGACCCACGCCGGGCCAGGTCAACGTGCCATCCACGTCGAGCGCCAGGAGTCGAGGGTTCAGGCTAGTCCTCATCGAACGCGTCGCCGCCGCCGTCCATGCCAGCGCCCGCGTCCTCGAACTCGGCGTCGTCGGGCATTTCGCCGGCTTCCATCCGGCGCAGCATGGGCTCGAACTCATCGGGCAAGTCTTCGCCCATCTCCTCGCTCATCTGCCGCGTCATGCGGGCCAGGCTGCGGGGATCGCCCGACTCCAGGCCTTCCATGGCCGCGTCCATACCCGAGAAATCCTCATCGCCCGCGCCGTCGTCCGCTGCACCGCTGCGGACAAAGGTGACGCGCGACAGCAGGCGCTCCAGGCGGTCCGAGCCGCAATGGGGGCAGGGCGGATCATGCACCGCCGCGAAGGTCTTGAAGAGCTTGGTGGAGCGCCGCCTGCAGTCGCGGCAGCGGTAGTCGAAGACAGGCACCGGAGGGTGTCGGCCGCGCTGGAACGGCCAGCGCAGAGATGCTGCAAGTGTACGGCGCGCCCCCAACGGCGGAGGTTTGCGGTGCTAGGCTCGTAGCTGCAATTGGACCGCGCGAGCTCGTTCGAGCGTGCTGCCATGAGGCGTTGGGAGCCCAGCAAAGACTGGCGCCGCCGCCATGGCTTGCGAGCGCACACGGTCACCGCGCTGTGCCGCGCGGCCGGGCTTGCCATCCGTCCCTCGCCACCCGGCATTCGCGCGCTGCCGCCCTCACCCTTCTCCGCGGTCGTCATTAAACCCCTTGCCCTGGGCGACGTGCTGCGGACGACGCCCTTCCTCGACGCCCTGCGCCGGGCCCACCCCGACGCGCGGATTACCTATGCCGTCGGCGACTACGCCCGCCGGACGCTCGCGAACAATCCCCACATCGACGACATGCTCGACATGGGACAGCTCGGCACACCCCGCCGGTATGACGCCCAGGCCTATTTGGCCCTCATCCGGCGGCTTCGACAGGGCCGATTTGACGTGGCGGTGGTTTTGGACCGCTCGCCGCTGATGGCGCTCTTGCCCTACCTCGCGCGCATTCCCTACCGCATCGGCCTTCACAACAAGGGACGCGGGTTTGCGCATACCACGCGCGTTCCCATCGCCGACGACGAACACGAAGTCGATGCCTACTTGCGGGTCGCGAGGGCCATGGGGATCGATACCGGCGACGTTCGCTGCCACTTTCGCCCCTCGGTAAGTGACGAAGCGGCCGCCGACCGTTTGCACCAGGAATTCGGCGCCGTGCCCGGACGCCCGCTGGTAATCATGGCGCCTGGCGGCGGCTTGAATCCGGGCGCGGTGGACGTCTCGAAGCGCTGGACCGCCGCGGGCTATGCGCGCGTGGCCGACGCGCTGATCGAACGCCGCGGCGCAACCGTCGTGCTGGTGGGCCTGCCGTCGGACGCCAGCTCCAATGCCGCCGTGCGGTCCGCCATGCGCGAGCCGGCGATCGACCTGAGCGGCCAGACCGGATTCGGACAGCTCGCGGCGCTCATTGCCCGCGGCGATTTATTTGTCGGCAACGACTCGACGGCCGCGCAGCTCGCCGCATGTGTGGGCACGCCCTCGGTGACCGTGTTCACCACGACCGAGCCATGGGTCTACGGTCCCTACGCACCAAACGCAGTCTGGGTGTATCGCGGCAGCCCCACGAGCGGCTTGGTCGACAGCCCGGATGTTGCCGAGGTGGAGCAGGCGGCCCTCGACGCGCTGCGAAAGCGGACCGAGGGCGCCGCGGGCTAGGCCCTCACAAATCCGTCGCTGCCGCTCGACGAGGCGTAGCCCTCGATCCGACGCGATAGCCCGCCGTGCGCTCGGCGGCCATGGGCACGCCGTCGACGCGCCATACGGCCACGGGCGGTCCGCCGGTCAGATCGCGGCAGAGCCGGCGCAACGGACATCGGGGACAGTCCGGCGCTCGTGCGGTGCACACTGTGGCGCCGAGGTCCATGAGGCCCTGCCCGTAGTCGTAGAAGCGCCGGGCGGGGGTCAGCGCCTCGGCAAGCTCCGCGAGCCGGCGTGTGTCGCGGTAGGCCGAACCTTCGGTCGGCAGGCCGACAGCGCGGGTGTAGACCCGCGCGATGTTGGTATCCACCAGCGGCGCGCGCTTGCCGTTGCCGAATGTGTGCACGGCCGCCGCGGCATAGGGCCCCAATCCCGGCAGGCGCCTGAGGCCTTCGAGCGAGTCCGGCAAGTGGCCCCCATGGTCCGCGACGACGATCGCCGCCATGGCCTTCAGCCACTTGCCCCGAATGTGGTAGCCGAGCGGATCGGTCAGCGCGCCGACCTGCTCGGCAGGCGCGCGATGAAGATCCTCGATCGCCGGGTAGCGGCGCACGAACTCGCGGTATACGGGCGCCACCCGAGACGCCTGGGTCTGCTGGAGCAGCAGCTCGGACACGGCCACGTGGTAGGGATCGCGAGTTTGACGCCACGGCAGGTCACGTCGATGTGCGCGATACCAGCGGATGAGGCGGTCCTGAAACGCCGTCCGAAATCCCGGCTCGATTTCCAGATGGCTAGTCACGGAACACCTGCCGAAACCGCTTTCCACATGCACAGTCGCCATTCGGGCCGATGGTACGGTCAAAAGGATCGTGCGCCGCTCGAGATCTCAATTCCCCAGCTCGCCACGCCATTGAGCCGCACGCTGGCGCGCGTCCTCACGCTCACCGCCGTCGGCATGCTGGCCGTCGCCGCGTGCGGCAACGCAAACCGTGAGCCAGATCCCGCCACAACCGCGATCGTGGTGGTGGCGCCAACGCCCGAACCGTCCGAGGCGCCGGAGCCGCCCGAGGCGCTGACGCCGACCTTGACGGCACAGAGTTCGCCTCCGCCATCCACCCCCACGCCCAGCGCCGCGAGTTCGCCGGCGGCG
>DAOUKN010000268.1:0-8074 GCA_034421255.1 Chloroflexota bacterium
CTCGAATCGAGCCGCCGGGCCATCGAGCTTGCCGAGCGCTTTGACGGATGGTTGGCATCCGTCGGCGTGCATCCGCACGAGTGCGAGAGCTGGAACCGCCGCACGGCGCGCGAGTTGCGAACGCTCGCCGCCCACCCGAAGGTCCGCGCTATCGGCGAAACCGGGCTCGATCACTACCGCGAGTTTCAACCGCGCGACGTCCAGGAGCGCGCATTCGCGGAGCAGTGCGCGTTGGCGGTCGAGCTTGAGCTGCCGGTCGTGGTGCACTCGCGCCAGGCGCTTGACGCCGTGGCTGAAGTGCTGGAAGCCGCGCCGGGTATCACGGGCGTGATGCACAGCTACGCCGGCGACGCCAGGCAGGCGCGCGTGTTCACCGATCTCGGGCTGCACATCTCGCTCTCAGGCATCGTCACGTTTCGTCGCGAGCACGAGCTGCGGGACGCGGCGGCCAAGATTCCCGCCGAGCGTCTGCTGCTCGAAACCGATGCGCCCTATCTCTCCCCGGAGCCGCTCAGAGGCCGACGCAATGAACCGGCGCACCTGCCGCACACGGCGGCGGTAGTGGCGGCGGCGATGGGATTGTCGGTACCCTCACTCGCCGAGAAGACTACCCGGAATGCGCGCGCCGTTTTCGGTGCACCCTCCGCTCGTGCCTGACCATCAATCGGCGGCCGACGCCGACCACCACGCGACCAGCCTGGTCGCGCCGCAGCTTGCCGATGTCGAGGAAGTTCTGCGCGCCTGCGCGCGCGTTCCCGAGATTCCCCTGCTCGAACAAGTCCTCGGCGCGGTGCTGCTGGCTCCGGGCAAGCGACTGCGACCGGCCCTGGCGCTCCACGTCGCCCAGATCGTGGGTGGGCGCCCCACAGCCGTAGCCAAGCTGGCGGCGGCCACGGAGGTGTTGCACTCGGCCACGCTGGTGCACGACGACATCGTCGACAGCTCGCCCGAGCGCCGGGGACGGCCCGCCGTGCACGTGACGTGGTCGCAGAAGATCGCCGTGCTGGCCGGCGACTATTTGTTTGCGACCGCCGCCGACTTGGTCGCGCAGCTTGACCGGCCGGTCATTGTGCGTTTGTTCGCCGCCACCATCCACGACATGTCCACGAGCGAGTTTGTGGCTCCGAGCTACGACGACGACGGCGATCTGGCCCGCGAGCAATACCTGCGGAAGATCGGGCACAAGACGGCGTCGCTGTTCGCGCTGGCCTGTGAAGCCGCCGCCGTGCTGGGCGATGCCCCGGCGGCTGAGCGTGAGGCCTTCCGCGATTTGGGCTGGAGCCTCGGCATGGCCTTCCAAATCACCGACGACATCCTGGATATCAGCGGATTGGTGGCCGAAACGGGCAAGCCGGTCGGTACCGATCTGCGCGCTGGGCTGGTCACGCTTCCGGTGATTCTGTACCTCGGCGCCGGCGCCGGGGCCGGCGATGACGATCCCGTGCGCGCCGTGCTCACGGGTAAGGCGACTGATGACGCCGATGTCATGCAGGCGCTGGACACGATCAAGGCCTCGGGCGCCGTGGACGATGCGGCGGAGGTCGCGGGGGGTTATGCGGCGCAGGCGCGCGCCGCCCTGGACCGCGTTCGTCCGTCCCCAGCGCGCGAGCTCGTTGCAGCCTTCATCCACCAAGCAACCGAGCGCACCCGCTAGCCGCCCGCGCGGCCGATAATGCGGCATGGCCAAATCGCCATGGGTGCGTCCCATGTTCGACGCGATCGCACCCCGCTACGACTTACTCAATCGACTGATGAGCTTCGGGATGGACCGCGGCTGGAGACGCCATGCCGTGGATCAGGCGCTTGACGTCCGGCCCTCGACCATTCTTGATGCCGGCGCTGGAACATTCGATCTCTCGCTGGACGCATGGCGCCGCTCGGCCAACGCTCCCCGGGTCATCGCGCTCGACTTCGCCGGCGAGATGCTGGCCCACGGAATGGCCCGCGCGCGGCGTGCCGGCGCCGATGTCCGCGCCCTTCAGGGCGACGCGCTGCGACTGCCGCTGGAATCCGGCTCCGTCGATGCGGTCGTCAGCGCGTTCCTGCCGCGCAACCTGGACAGCCTGCCGCGAGCCTGGAGCAGCTTCGCGCGCGTGTTGCGTCCCGGAGGCGTGCTGGTGATCCTCGAAATGACGCCGGTCCGCACGCCGGTGTTTCGGCACTTCTTCCGCTTGTACTTCCATCGGTGGATTCCCTGGGTGGGACGCCGGATCAGCGGTCACGGGGCGGCCTATACCTGGCTGCCCGAGTCGGTGGACGACTTTCCCACCGCGCGCGAGCTGGCCCGCCAGATCGAAGCCGCCGGATTCGTTGACGTGCGGTTTCGCAAATTCGCCTTGGGCGCCGTGGCAATTCACGTGGCGCGCCGGTCATGACCGCCGCCGTCTCCCCGGTCGAGTCGCAAGCGGCGTGGGACGCCCTTGTGGCCGGACATCCCGCCGGCGGCTTCCTACAGTCGTGGCGGTGGGGCGACCTGAAATCGCGGTACGGATGGCGCGCGATCCGGCTGGCCTTGCCGCGAGCGGACGGGACCCTCACGGCCGGCGCCCAGGTCCTCGTCCGAACGAGAGGGCTCTGGCATGGCGGGCCGCGCGTCGGACTGGCCTACGTGCCGCGCGGACCGCTCGCCGGTACCACCGATGAGGCGGCGGCGGTGGTGCGCGCCGCCATCGAGGTCGGCCGGGACCACGGCGCCTCGTTCGTGCGCATCGAGCCGCCGAGCGATCTCGCCGTTGATGCGCTTTCGTCATGTGGATTCCGGCCGTCGAGCCAGTTCGTGCAGATCCCACGCACCGCCGTCGTCGATCTCGAACGCCCGGAATCCGAAATCCTCGCCGGCTTCAAGTCCAAGATGCGCTACAACATCCGCCTGGCCGGCCGGCGCGGCGTGGACGTTTCGGTCGCCGAGGGCGACGCGGGCTTCGACGAGTTTGTCGACCTGATGCGCGTCACCGCGTCCCGTGAGCGGTTTGCCATTCACCATCCGACGTACTACCGGGACGTGTGGCAGACGTTTCGACCCGATCACGGGGCGTTGTTCATCGCGCGGTATCAGGGCACGCCGCTGGCGGCGCTGATGGTGGTGGGCGCGGGTCGTACCGCCGCCTACGTGTTTGGGGGATCATCCAACCAGCACCGCAATCTCATGGCGCCGCACGCGGTGCAGTGGGCGGCCATGCAGTGGGCTAGGGCGCATGGTTTTGCGCGCTATGACCTCTGGGGCATGGCGGACCCCGGCGATCCAGCCGACGCCATGGCCGGCGTGCACCGGTTCAAGCTGGGATTCAACCCGGATCTGGTGACTTTCCCGGGTGCATTCGATCTGCCCGTGCAGCCGGTGCGGTCGTGGCTGCTGAGACGTGCGGTGCGCCTGCGCGAAGCAATCCACCGCCGGCGTTCCGGCCGGGCGGGTCCGGTATGACGGGAGACGCGCCGCCGGCCCCGCGAACATTCGCCGATCTCTTGGCGGCGTGCCCGGACGCAGAGCTGCGCCAGCCGGCCGATCAACTGATCGACTCGGTGCACTTCGATTCGCGACAAGTTGGCGCAGGCGCCTGTTTCGTTGCACGGCGCGGGCTCCGCGACGACGGGCACGCCTACATCCCCTCAGCCATTGCCGCCGGCGCCGTGGCGGTGGTGGCCGAGCGCCCGGTCGAGGTGCCGGCGCACGTGGGGCTGGCGCTCGTGCCGGACGGCCGGCGGGCGTTGGCCGCGCTGGCCCGGCGTCTTTGGGGCGAGCCCGATCTTGCCCTCGGCACGGTCGGCGTGACGGGCACGGACGGCAAGACCACGACCAGCCATCTGATCGCGTCGATGCTTCAAGCGCAAGGACAGGCCTCTGGCGCCATGACCACCGTGGGTACGTGGCTCCGCGGCGAATGGCTGCCCGCCGCCGGGCGTCTGACCACCCCCGAGCCGCCGGTGATCGCGCGGCAACTGCGCGAGCTGGTTGATGCCGGCGCCGACTGGGCGGTGCTCGAAGTGGCCTCGCACGCGCTCGAGCTCCAGCGCGTGGACGGCTTCAGCCTCGACCGCGCGGTGATCACCAACGTGACCCACGAGCATCTGGACCTTCACGGCAGCGTCGAGGGCTACCGGCGGGCAAAGCGCCGTCTGCTCGATCTGCTGGACGCGTCCCCCAACACCGAGCGAGGCCGCGCGGCGATTCTCAACGCCGACGATCCGGTCGTGGCGGGGTTCGCGCGACATACCCGCAGCGACGTAATCACCTTCGGCCAACAGCCGACGGCCGACGTGCAGTCGGAGTGGCACGAATTCGACGGTGGACGCCCGCGGGTGACGCTCAGCTCACCCTGGGGCCGCTGGACCGTACCCACAAAACTCGCCGGCCCGTGGAATGCGTCCAACATCGCCGCTGCCGCGGCATGCGTGGGGTCGATTTGCGGCAGTCTCGACGATGCGATGGCGGCCCTGCCGCACATCGCGCCCGTGCCCGGGCGCATGCAGACCATTGATTTCGGTCAGCCGTTCCGGGTCATCGTGGACTTCGCGCACACGCCGGCTGCCTTGGAGACCTGCCTGGCTGCGCTGCGCCCGCAAACGCTCGGACGGCTCATCGCCGTGTTCGGCAGCGCCGGCGACCAGGATCGGAGCAAGCGGCCCCTGTTGGGTCGCGCGGCGGCGGAGTCTGCGGACTGGATCGTGGTGGCAGATGAGGACCCCCGCAGCGAAGACTCTCGGGCCATTGCCGAGGCGGTCGCTGCCGGCGCCCGGGAGGCGCGTCCGGACGTGTGGATCGACATCGTGCTGGATCGACGGGCGGCCATTCGCGCGGTCATCGCCGAGGCCGGTCCCGGCGACACGGTGCTGCTGGCGGGCAAGGGCCACGAAACCAGCATCGCCTACGCCGATCGCACCGTGCCCTGGGACGAAGCCGCCGAAGCGCGAGCGGCGCTGGCGGCGGCTGGCTACCCGCAGCCGTAGCCCGTTGCCGGCTAGTGGGTCACTTCGAGTCCGTCATTCCCGCGAAGGCGGGAATCCATCCCCGTAAGTCAACCGACGAATCGAGAGTGCCGGATGCTGCCGGACAGTGGTGAGGCACTCAGATGCCAGAATCGCCCACGACTAGTCTCCGAGGCCGCCGCCGCACGACTGCTAGGGTATGCCCGCGACGTGACCGCACCACCAAGTCACCCGCGAGAAACCGCCCCATGAGAATCGCCCTCTACCAAGAATTCGGCGTGGCATGCCACCGGCTGACCCACGAGCTGCTGCCGGCCGACGCCGGTTGGGAGCTGGTGGACGTGCCGCACGTTGGGGCTGACGTTGCGTCACAGACCGCCGCGGACGCCGACACCATTCGCAGCGCCGAGGTGGTGATCGCCACGCCCCTCAGTCCTCTCCCGGAGGCCATCTACGATCCCGCCGGGCGGGTGCGGCTGATTCAATTGCTCTCCGCGGGCTACGACACGGTTGATCTCGGCCGCTGCCGGGCGGCCGGGCAGTTGCTGGCCACCAACGGCGGCGCCAACGCCGTGGCCGTGGCCGAGCACACCATTCTGCTCATCCTCTCCGTGCTTCGGCGATTGCCGGTCATCGACCGCGATACGCGGTCCGGTCGCTGGACGGCGGCCAAGACGCCCGAGTGGGAGCCGCACGAGCTCGAGGGCCGCACCGTCGGGCTGGTGGGCCTCGGGCAGATTGGCCGGCAGGTCGCCCAGCGGCTGCTCCCGTTCGGCGTGCAGCTGCAGTACCACGACGTGGTCCAGGCGCCCCGCGAGGTGACCGACAGCTTGCAGATTCGCTACGTGTCGTGGACCGAGCTATTGGAGACCTCCGACATCGTCTCGCTGCACGTGCCGCTGATGGAGAGCACGCGCGGACTGATCGACGCCGCCGCGCTGGCCCAGATGAAGCCGGACGCCATCGTGATCAACACGGCGCGCGGCGGCGTGATCGACGAGGATGCGCTCGTCGACGCCCTGCAACGCGGTCAAATCGGCGGAGCCGGCCTCGATGCATTCGAGAAAGAACCGTTTCCGGCCGGGCAAGCCTTGGCCGACCTCGACTCAGTCGTCCTAACGCCCCACTTCGCCGGACCCACCTACGAAAGCTGGCCCAAGCGCGTCCGCTTCGCCTACGAAAACATAGCCCGAGTAGAACGCAACGAACGCCCCGAAGCCGTCGTGCCCGAGCTGGCCGATGTGCCGCTGCGCGCCGCGCGGTAATGGCCGCAGCCTGACCACTACCTCAGGATATGGCGGTGGGTCCCAAGCGATTGCGATTCGCGGTGTCAGCAAGTGGCGTAAGCGACCGCGCTATTCCTGCGAATACTGGACCTGTGCCTCGGCGAGCACTTCTTGGCGAAAGTAGCGACTTAAGTCCTCTGGAGTGCGGAGGTCGACTTTACGACCGAGCATCCGGGTCAACTCCAACTCCATGCCTGCGAATCGGATAAGGCCGGGGATACGGTCAGGCTCGAATTCAACGAGCATGTCAATGTCGCTGTCCGGTCCGAAATCGGACCGCAGCGCCGAACCGAAAACCGCCATCCAGCGAATTCCGTGCGCCTGGCAGAATGCCGCCAGCTGATCCTTCGGGATGGGTACTTGCACCGTCATTGGACAGTTGCCCTCTCACGCCGCATAGATCACCTCGGCAGACTCCAAGACTGCCCGCCGGCTGACTAGGTCAACTTTGCGTCCAAGCAACTGACTCAGCTCCTCCTCCATGGTCACCATCTCGAAGAGCCCGTGCTGCGCTTCTGGCAGGAATCGCACCAACACGTCGACATCGCTGTCAGGCCCGAAGTCGTCGCGCAACACCGATCCGAACAGCGCCAGCTCCGAGACTTGCCAGCGCTTGCAGAATGCGTCCAACTCTTGCGAGTGCACCTGGATTTCACCCTTGGCGAGGCGACTGCTGCGGGCCATGTCAGGCCCCTTCGGTCGGGCGTTCCAGCAGCTTCATCAGCTCCCGCCACTCCGCAGGCGCGAGGCCGCTGGATTCTTGATCGACCTGTTCGCCGTTGAGCATGCGGCGCAGGACGGCGAGGCCCGGGCCTGAGATCGAGGCGGCGTTCATGCGGTAGTCCATGAAGGCGTTGTAGGTGAGCGGGACCCAGCGGCGGATGACGTCGAGCAGCACGTCGGCGTAGGCGCGGATCTCGTATTGCGCGTGGGGGTCCGCGCGCAGCCAGACGAAGTGCAGCAGGTTGAAAAGGTCGATCTTCCAGTACCACTGGGTGTAGAAGTTCAGCGACAGGTTCATCCGCGCCAGCTCGCGCGCCAGGCCCTGGCGGTCGGGATCGAGCATCGCTCCTTCGGCGTCGAGGTTCAGCATCTCCTCGTAGTGCTCGTAGGCCTGGCCGGCGTCCGTGGTGAGGAGGTCGAGGACGCGCTGGGCCTCGTCGTCGTTCAGCACGTCGCCGCTGCCCTGGCTGTTGAGGGTCGACTGCGCTTGCAGGCGGTCGCGCTCGGGGACGTAGAACTCGTGGTCGAGCACGGAGTAGCGGGCGGAGTATTCGTTCACGCTGGCGGTGCGGTGGCGGATCCACTGGCGCGCCACGAAGATCGGCAGCTTGACGTGCAGCTTGATCTCGCACATCTCGAAGGGCGTGGTGTGCCAGTGGCGCATGAGGTAGCGGATGAGGCCGCGGTCGCGCCGCCGCCGCTTGCTGCCGCGGCCGTAGGAGACGCGCGCGGCCTGCACGATGGCCTCGTCGTCGCCCATGTAGTCGACCACGCGGATGAAGCCGTGGTCGAGCACCGGCACGGGCTCGAAGAGGAGCTCTTCCAACGCCGCGACCGTCGTGCGCCGGGTGGTGTGCGCTTGCGCGCGCTGCTCGGCGATGCTGGCCTGTTGCTCGGGCGCGATGCGTGGCGTCTGGACGGTTCCGGGCGTGGGTTTCTTCTTGCCGGAAATCTTACCGCTACTCCGACCGAAAGTGATGGTTGACGCGCTTCGACAAGCTCAGAGCCTGCCCCGTACTCGATACGGGGGCGAACGGAAACGACTTCCGTTCGTGGTGAGCCTGTCGAACCACATTTGGTGGCGGGCGCCCTTCGACAAGCTCAGGGCGAACGGGAAGTGCGACGCGGCTCCACGATGGATC
>DAOUKN010000269.1:0-9045 GCA_034421255.1 Chloroflexota bacterium
CCGAATCTGGTCCTTCGACAAGCTCAGGACGAACGTTACAGGTTCAAGACCGTTCGCGGTGAGCCTGTCGAACCGTGAATTCGCAGGTTTGATTGAATTATGAAACAGGCTCCTCGTGGTCGCCCGGATCCGTTTTTCGATTCCTAGTGATCCAACGTCCTGTGGCGGGCCCTGCTCGACCGCCGCCGCGCCCAGGCCAGCGCCACGCTGCCCACGACGGCCATGAAGGCGGCCAGCGCGTTGAACAGAATGTCCAGCGGATCGAACACGCGCACGGGAATAGTCGCCTGGATGCCCTCGTCCACCGCGCCCACCGCCACCGCCAGCAGGAAGGCCAGCACGGCGGGCGCCGGCACATGGCGGCCCTGGCCGGCCCGCTCCGTGAGCGCTTCGTATATCAAGAGCGCCACCACGCCGTACTCAATGAGGTGGCTGCGCTCCGTCTCCAGCGCCATCCGCACGAACACCAGACCGTAGACCGCCGCGACGCCCAGCGCCACCGCGATCTCGAGGCCGCCCGGCCGCACCTGGAGCCCGCGCGTCACCACGGCCGCGCCGATCAAGAGCCCGGCGCCAACGAAGAAGAAGCTGAGCAGGCCGCTGTCCTGCAACAGCCCGGCCCACGCCGTCGCCAGGCCCAGGGTGGAGTAGATCGCCGCGACCACCAACAGCGTCCAGATCCAGAGCCGCCGCTCGCGACGGGAAGAAAACAGGGACATGACCGCATCGAACGGTCCGGTGGTCAGGTTGTCAACTGGGGCAACGCACATCCGGTGGCCCGCGCTGCGTGCAGCGTGGGACCGGCCGGGGCCGAACATCCCAGGCTGCACGCAGCCTGGGCCGCCGGGCATCCGACACGCGGTGCGCTCGTTTCGACGGAGGGCGGGCCGGACATGGATTCCCGCCCCGTATCAAGCACGGGGCAGGCTCTTCGCGGGAATGACGTCACCGAATTGCACGCCCGACTCGCTCCCAGTCGTGGCGTCGTCAGGACCGCCACCGGGTAGAATGTCGGGCGGGGTGGAGCAGTGGTAGCTCGTCGGGCTCATAACCCGGAGGTCGTCGGTTCGAATCCGACCCCCGCAACCACTGCTGCTCAAGTTCGCGGGGCAAAGTCGGCCCCGGCCTCCCGCGACACCCAGAAGTCCACTCCCCGCGGTTCCGTCCGCTGAGCCTCTTATTCCGCCACCGCCCCGCCGCTGAATGGCCGTCGCTCGGCCATGGATGTGTAGAATACACACCGTGGATAGCCGGACAGTGCTGCGACGCCTGCGTCGGGATGGCTGGATACCCCGGAACGTGAGAGGAAGCCATCACCACTTCACGCACCCGCACAAGCCTGGGCGGGTGACCGTCAAGCACCCGTCCAAGGACATCCCGATCGGGACCTTAAGGAGCATCTTCCGCCAGGCAGGCTGGCGATGGGAGGATCGCTAATGCAATTTCCGGTGGTGCTGCACAAAGATGCGGCCAGCGGCTATGGCGTCACGGTGCCCGATTTGCCGGGCTGCTTCTCGGCGGGCGATACGCCCGAGGAGGCCATCGCCTCGGCGCATGAAGCCGTCGCCTGCCACGTGGAAGGCTTGCTCATGGACGGCGAGTCAATCCCCGAGAAGAGTCGCCTCGAGGCCCATCAGGCCAACGCCGACTACGCCGGCGGCATTTGGGCGCTGATTGACGTTGACTTCGCCAAGCTTTCCAGCAAGACGATCCGGGTCAACGTCACGATGCCGGCCCGCGTGCTGTCAATCGTCGACGAGGCCGCTGCTCGTGAGGGCGAATCGCGCTCGGGATTGCTCACGCGCGCAGCCCTCCAGTTCGTGGACCGGAGAATCGACGCCCCGTAGCCCGATCATGCGCGAGCGACTTGTGAACTTCGGAAAGTGCAAGGAAGCTCTGGCCTCCACGTACCCCAATCCGTTCGGCAGGCCCTTCGACAAGCTCAGGACGAACGGATTGGGGCAGCGTCGGTCGACTTTTCCGGACTATCCCTAGCCGCGCTCCGGATAGCCTCGCCGACGCAGGGGAACCCGGGGCTGCACGCCGGGGTTTGCGACGTGGCGCGGCCAGTAGCCTTGGGCCAGCCAGGCCATTTGCTCGGCTGAGCCTTCGCCCACGCGGCGGATGCCCTCCTCGGAGGAGCCGCCGGCGTGGGGCAGCCAGAGGACGTTGGGCAGGCTGACCAGCGGGTTGTCCGGCGTCACCGGCTCTTTCTCGAACACGTCCAGGCCCGCGCCGGCGATGTGGCCCTCTTGCAGGGCTTCCAGCAGCGCCGCCTCGTCGACCACCGCGCCGCGCGAGACGTTGATGAGCACGGCGGATGACTTCATGCGGGCCAGCAGGTCGCCGTTGACGAAATGGTGGGTGCCGGCGTTCAGCGGCAGGTGCACGGACACGACGTAGCCCGTCGCGAAGGCTGTGTGGAGGTCTACCAGCTCGACGCCGAGGGAGGCGGCCTCCCAGGGCGACACGGTGGGACCGTAGGCGATGCAGCGCATCCCGAAGCTCTGCGCCCGCGCCGCCACCGCGCGCGCGATGCGACCGAACCCGATCAGCGCCAGGGTGGCCCCGCGCATGTCGCCGATGGGCCTGATCTGGGCCTCCCACTGGGGAATCGCGCGGTTTCCCTGGCGCCATTGGGCCCACATCTGCGGCACCCGCCGCACCGAGCCAATGATGAGGAACATCGCCGCGTCCGCCGTCTGCTCGGTGGCGAAGGCCGGCAGATTTCCCACCACCACGCCGGCGGCCGTCGCCGCGTCCAGGTCAATGTGGTCCACGCCCACCGTTGGCGCGATCACGCCCTGCAGGTCGGGGAGCCGGTCGAACAGCGCCAGCCGATAGGGGCCGTGGGGCCAGATGATGCCGTCATAACCCGCCAGCCGCTCCACGGCCTCGTCGTCCGACGTGGGCAGGTCAACGACCGTCAGCGACGCTCCGGCGGCGGCGAGCAGGTGGGTGAAGTCGAGCACGGAGGCATAGCGCAGTCCGTTGGCCAGCGCGACGCGGAATGGTGTGTCGGGCATGCGATCGATTCCGCCTGGATGCGTCTCTTCGGCAACCGTACCGCACGCACTGACTCGGGACTCTCCGCCCTCAAGCGTCATACTGGACCGAATCGACGACGCGGCTACGAGACGGGAGGGCGAGATGGCGCCGGGTGAATCGGTGGTGGTGTTGGGCGCCGGGAATACCGGGTTTGCCACGGCGGCCAACCTGACCCTGGCCGGGCATTCCGTGACCCTGGGCGAGCTGCCGGCATTCGCCGAAGCCCTCGATCCCGTGCGCGAGGAGCGAGTGATCGAGCTGCACGGCGTGGCGTACACGGGCGCCGCGCGTATCGAAATGATCACGAACGACGTCGGGGCCGCCGCGGCCGCGTCGGACAACCTGCTGCTGATCGTGCCGGCCTATGGCCATGCGCCGTGGGCGCGGGCGCTGGCGCCGCATATCCGCCCGAGCCACACGCTCACACTGATGCCGGGCACGCTTGGGGCGCTGGAGATGGCGCGCATCCTGCGTGAGGCCGGCGCGCCCGCCATTCCCGTCGCCGAAACCGACACCGCCCCATACGTCTGCCGCAAGACGCAGCCCGACGGCGCCACGATCTGGGGCGTGGTGCCCGCGATGGGCCTGGGCGTGTTTCCGTCCTCGGCGACGGCGCAAGTGCATGAGCGGCTGGCGCCGCTATTCCCCGGGATCACGCCCGTGCCGGACGTGCTGGCCTGTGGCCTGAGCGCGATGAACCCGGTGGTCCATCCGCCGGGCGTGCTGCTCAACGCCGGGCGCATCGAGCGCTCGCGCGGAGAGTTTTACTTCTACGACGAGGGCGTCACGCCGGGCGTGGTACGCGCGATCATGGCGCTGGATGCGGAGCGCCGCGCGGTGGCGGCGGCGCTGGGTCACGACCTGCCGGGCGCGGCCGAGGCGTTCCACGCCGCCGGCTTCGGGCCGCGCGCCGAACCGCCCGATCTGTGGGCGACCATCAACGGCAGCGCGATGCTCACGGCGCTGAAGGCCCCCGGCCAGCTCGACACCCGCTGGCTGTCGGAGGACGTGCCATACGGCCTGCGCGCGTGGTCCGGCCTGGGCGCCGTGTTGGGCGTGCCGACCCCGATCATCGACGCCGTGGTCGCCCTGGGCCTGACCGTGCTACAGGAGCCTCCGGACACCAACCGGCGCACCCTGGCCGACCTGGGCATCGACGGCCTGACAGGCGACGAGATTCGGGCGTACGTCATGGGTGGTGCGGGCTAGGAGCTGATCTCTCTTGGAAGCCCCCGAACAATGCGGGCTGTGGATTCGATGCGACCCAATCCGTTCTCCAACCCCTTCGACAGGCTCAGGGCGAACGGATTGGGACGCGGTTTAGGGACTCATCCAGAGCTCTCCCAGGGGCTGTTCTGCCGGTCAATGACCGCGTCATTGTCACCCGAAAAAGACCCGATTAACAGGTTTGTATCCTGTGACAACGGAGTGGACAATGACACCAGAAGTGTCACGACAGATTAGGGATCGTATGCCTACGTGGGATGTTTCGTTCCAGATGCGCGTCGACGTGCGATCTCCACGTGTGGTGCACGCGGTCGCCCGAGCGCATGCGTTGGCAGGCGTGATTCGCGGGATACCGGTAACGCCATTGGTCAGAAGCCACTTCGACAGCTTGAACATTCTGCGGGCCGTGCGCGGAACCACTGGAATCGAAGGCGGCGATTTGAGCGAAACCGAGGCGGCCGACGTGATCGCGGCGGCGGACGACGAGCCGGTGCTTGCGCCAGGAAGGGCCCGCATGGAGCAGGAAGCGCGCAACGCCCGCGACGTCATGCGGGCCATCCAGCGCGAGCTCACGCAGCACCCCGACCGCCAACTCGACGAAGCCCTCATCCTCGATATCCACCGCCTGACGACGGACAACATCGACTACACGCACAACCAGCCGGGGCGCTATCGCTCACACGCCGTGAACGTCGGAGATTACATACCACCGAGAACACATGCCGAGATCGAGGCGCTCACGCAGGAGTTCCTCAAATGGTTTCGCGACGGCGTGCCGTCGGGCTGGGATGGCATCGTCCGTGCCATCGCCGCGCATTTCTATCTGGTGAGCATCCACCCGTTTGGCGACGGCAACGGCCGGACGTCGCGTGCCGTTGAGAGCTTTCTGCTCTATCAGGCAGGAGTGAACGCCTTCGGGTTTTACTCCCTGGCGAACTTTTACTACCGCGAGCGTGACCGGTACGTCCAAGAACTCACCGATGCCCGCTTCCGTCATGGCGGCGACCTGACCCCATTTGTCGTCTTCGGGCTGGAGGGTCTCGTTGTCGAACTTGAGTCCGTCCACCGCGAGATTATCTATATGGTCAAAGACATGACCTATTGCGTCCATGCGCGCGAGATGCTCGAAAAGTACCCACGATTGAGCCGCGAACGGCGCGCGCGCATGCTGGAACTCATCTATGGCCTGGCCCGGCGGCGTCTGCCCGGAGCGACCGGACGCCATCGAGGCGGAGGGGGCGTGGCCTTCCCGCTGTATCGATCGGTCAGCAACCGCACATTACGGCGCGACCTCGATATCTTGCTTGAGCTCGAGTTGGTGGCCTACGACGAAAGCACGAACGATCTAGTCGCGAACATCGACGTCATGGACCAGTTCATCCCCGCCTAGTACGCCGCCTCGAGCATGGCCAGCAGTTCGGCCGCGGTAGATTGGGGAGGATTCTGGTCCGACAGGGCACCATGTCCACACGCGCCCGGGGTCGGTGTCGGGGTGGCGGCGAGCCTATAGATATGGACGGCGGACGATCGTCCGCAAATACTCTAAACGCTGCCGAGCGCCTGTTCGGTGTGTCCACTTCAGGTTGAGCGGCGGATCAAGAAGCTTGATCACTACCCTCTCGATGCAGCCGAGAGAATCACGATCTTCGAAGGGTGCGATCACAACCCGCAGATGATCCTTGATCCATCCGGAGACTGTTTGGCGATCCTCTGAAACCAATTTCTTAGCACTCTCCACACGCAGATTCAACGGCTCGCGGAGTATCGCCGAGATTGTCAGCGCGAATGTCGATGACCGCGCCACTGCCCTGATGTGTCTGTCTTTGATCCGTCCCTTGAGCGTAGTTTTGGGCCTTTTGCCGTCTCGCGTGGCACCAGCCTGACCTACGTAGATCAATTCGGACATCGGTACACCCAACACTTGGCCGATAAGTTCGCGTGCTGTTGTATCGGCCCAGAAGGAATAGAGACCTGGCTTGCCAGCGGCGTCGGGATTCGTCGGGAAAGCGCGCAAGTCTTCTGCGTGGGAGCGGTCTGAAAGGAGACTTGCCATTTCTTGCGCCTCAGTCCGACTACTCATGGCATCACCGCTCAATACGCCGCTTCGAGCATGGCCAACAGCTCGGCCTCGGTGGGTTGGGCGGGGCTTTGGTCCATGAGGCGGCGGGAGCCGTGGGTGACGCGGGCCACCTCGGGCAGCCAGTCGCGCTGCACGCCGGACTCGCCAAGCCGCGTGGAAAGCCCGATGGCATCGATCAGCCCCCGCATGGCGTCTAGCGTCGCTTGCGCGCGGTCCGCGTCGGCGGCGCCGTTTGGCGCGCCCAGCGGCCCGGCCATGCCGCCCACGAGCGCCGGCACGCGCTCGGCGCAGAAGCCCATCACCGGCAGCAGGCAGAGGGTGTTGGCCACGCCGTGCGGGATCTTGGCCCAGGCGCCGATGGCGTGGGCCATGGCGTGGACGATGATCGTGCCCGCGTTGGCCAGGGTGTAGCCGGCCATGACGCAGGCGTAGGCCAGCTCGTCGCGCGCCTCGGTGTCGCTGCCGTCGGCCACCGCGCGCGGCAGGTACTTCACGACGCGTCGCATGGATTCGGCGGCGTAGAGGCGCGTATGCGGCGTGGCCTTGACCGAGATGAACGACTCGGTGGCGTGGCAGAAGGCGTCCATGCCGGTGGCGGCGGTGACGTCCGGCGGCACCGAGTCCGTGAGCGCCGGGTCCACGATCGCCGCCTGCGGATAGATATAGGGGCTCACGACGGCCATCTTGTTGGACTGGTCCGCCAGCACGATCACCGCGTTGCCGGTCAGCTCCGACGCAGTGCCCGCCGTGGTCGGCACGCTGATGGTGGGGATGCCCGGCTTTTCCAGGATCTCGACGCCCAGCCAGTCCTCGGTGGTGCCGCCGTTGGTGACCAGGCAGGCGGCAATCTGGGAGGTGTCCATGGCGCTGCCGCCTCCAAGACCCACGACCACGTCGGCACCGTCGGCCGCGATGGCCTCGGCGCAGGCGTCCACGCTCGGGCTCGGCGGTTCGGGCACCACGCCGGTGTATGTGCCATAGGAGATTCCGGCGTCCCGCAGCAGCTCCTCGACCTGGTCGAGGACGCCGCATGCCGCGACGCCGGGATCGGTGACGATCAAGACGCGGCCGGCGCCGGCGCGGCGCAGCTGATCGGGCAGTTCGCCGATCGCTCCACGTCCGAAGATGAGCGTGGGCGTGGTCCGAAAGGTCGAAGGTGAAGGGCCGAAAGTCATAGCCGCGAGTCCCGCTGAGCCGGCAAGCCCGCCATTATGCGCCGATGCCCGGCCGGGCGCGTACCATGCTCACGCGCCACGGTGCGAGAGGGTCCGCTTTCATGCCCAGCTTTCCTGTCGAGGGACTTACCGAGGCCTCCAGTCGCGTCCTCGCGGCCGCCGGAGCGCCGGACGACATTGCCGACCAGTTGGCTCGCTGGCTGGCCAACTCGAACCTCGCGGGGCATCCCTCGCACGGGTTCCAGCGGGTTCCCGAATACGTGGGGCTGATTCTCGAGGGCAAGATGAAGCCCGCCGAGCGCCCAACCATCGTGTCGGAGACCGCGACCACGGTTCTCATCGAGGGCAACCTGGGTTTTGGGCACTTCGCGGCCGAGCTGCTCACGCGCGTGGTGGCGGCCAAGGCCAAGGAATCCGCGGTCGCCATTGGCGGCATGACCAACGTGACCCACATCGGCCGCCTGGGCGAGTGGGGTGAGCTTGGGAACGAGCTTGGCGTGATCTCGTTTCTCTGCATGGGTTGGGCCGGAGGGGCCGCCGACATCGCGGCCCCGTTCGGCGGGGCGGAGCCGCGGGTGGGCACGCTGCCGTTCACGTTCGGCGCGCCGGCGGCGGAGGACGACGGCATGCTGATCGACATGGCGACCACGGCGTCCGCCGAGGGCAAGGTGCGTGTCTACCGGGACAAAGGCCTGCCAGTGCCGGACGGCTGGCTGCTGGACCAGGACGGGCTCCCGACCAACGACCCGGCGACGCTCTACGAGGGCGGGATGATGGTGCCGTTTGGCGGCCACAAGGGCTATGCCATTGGCCTGATGGTGTCGCTCCTGGGCGCCAATCTGGTGGGCTCCGCGGTGGAGGGCGGCGAGCATCCGGCCGGCGGCTTCGCGCTGGCGATCAATCCTGCGGCGTTCGGCGACGCCGAGGTGGTGCGGCGCGGCATCCGCGCCAACCTGGAGCGCCTGCGCGACACGCGCCCCGCGCCGGGATTCACCGAGGTGCAGGTGCCGGGCGACTTCGAGCGCGCCTCGGCCCGCGCCCTGGCCGGGCAGCCGCTGGATATTCCCGACTCGACCTGGGAGCTCTACCTCGACAGCGCCGAGAAGGTCGGGGTGTCGGCCGACGAGGTCAACGCCTTGGCGAGCGGCGCGGGCTAGCGGCGACTATCGGCGGGCGGTAGGGGGCCGTTCGCGAACCGCCCCTGCTCGCGGGTTAACAGGTTCAGCGGCCGCTGGATTCCCGCCTTCGGAGACCTTTGCGAAACCTGTTGGACCCGGCGGTCCTGGGGAAGCCTCTGCCAACTTCCAGGTTCGGCCGGACTGGATTCCGGCTTCCGCCGGAATGACGGAGAGGTTACGCAAAGGTCTCCCTCCGCGGGAATGACGGAGTCCGAGGCAGCCGGATGGGAACGCCAGGGGCGGGTTTGAAACCCGCCCCTACCCGAGGGTGGCCTAAGCCTTCGCCTCGCCCTCCGACTCCTCCGCGTCATCCGGCGCTTCGGCTTCACAGAGCGGC